>CAZVQE010000282.1:0-3586 GCA_964628875.1 uncultured Anaerolineae bacterium | reverse complement strand
CAGTTGGCTCGACACGCACGGATTTGTCGAGATGTCCACGCCGATCCTCACGCCATCCGCCGCCGAAGGCACAACCAACTTGTTTGAAGTCGGTTACTTTGATGACAAGGCGTATCTGGCGCAGACGGGTCAGCTCTACAACGAAGCCAACATCATGGCGTTTGGCAAAGTGTATTGCTTTGGTCCAACCTTTCGCGCCGAAAAGAGTAAAACACGCCGCCACCTGACTGAGTTTTGGATGGTCGAGCCGGAGATCGCATATTGCGATCTCGCGCAGCTCTTGGAGATTGAGGAGCAATTTGTCAGCCACATCGTGCAGACCTGTCTAAATGACAACGCCGCTGAGCTCAAACTGCTCGGACGCGACACGAGCGTATTGCAAAAGATGATCCCGCCGTTCCCGCGACTGAGCTACGATGACGCAGTCAAAAAATTGCACGAGATGCAAGCCGATATGCGCGCAGGCAAACCCGTGCTACGACATGATGGCAAGCCGCTTGAGGGAATTGATGACCCGGCACTCCTCGACATCGAATGGGGCATGGACTTTGGCAGCCCGCACGAGACCGCGCTGACACAGCTATATGAGAAGCCGGTGTTTGTCACCGGATTTCCGACAGCGATCAAGGCGTTTTATATGGAGCCGTATCCTGATCGCCCTGAGGTGTGCATGAGCGCCGACGTGCTCGCGCCCGAGGGCTACGGCGAGATCATCGGCGGCAGCCAACGCATTTACAACCACGACGTATTGCTGGCGCGCATCCGCGAGCATCAATTGCCCGAAGCCAACTATCAGTGGTATCTCGATCTGCGCAAATACGGCAGTGTGCCGCACAGCGGATTTGGGCTCGGCGTCGAGCGCACCGTCGCTTGGGTGTGCGGTCTCGATCACATCCGCGAGACGGGACCCTTCCCGCGCATGCTCAACCGTATGACACCGTAGAGCATATTGGACGCGGATTTACAGGATTTTTTAAACCACAAAAACACAAAAGACACAAAGGAAGAATTTTTGAGTTTTTTGTGTTTTTGTGGTGAGATGATCTGATCAATCTGTGCCTTATTAACACAATGACAAAAGCCCCAACGCTCGCCGCGATTGACTTTGGCATCTCAAATGTCAAGGTGGCTGCGCCAAATCAACATGGCTATCGCACCGCGACGCTGCCCAATGAAGCCGCCGTGGACGCGAGCGCCATTCAACACGCGCTCAACGCCATCGGCGCATCACTCGACACCTGCGCCAAGCTCGCCGTCACCGGCGGACGGCACCGCGACCTGCCCGATCACATCTCACACACTGAGATTTTTCACGCGGATGAGATCGCGTCGGTTGGCTTGGGCGGATTGAAACTGAGCGGGCTGGCGAATGCATTTGTGGTCAGCGCTGGCACGGGCGCGGCAATGGTGTCTGCGCGCGGCAATGCGGTGCGGCATGTCAGCGGCACCGCGTGCGGCGGCGGCACATTGCTCGGTCTGAGTAAATTGCTACTCAACACCACCGACCCGCGCGAGATCAACGCACTCGCCGAGCGCGGCGACCGCAACGGCGTGGACACGCCCATCATCGAGGCGATTGGTCAGCACATCGGCAAATTGCCACCCACCGCCACCGCCGTAAATTTTGGGCGCGTGTCGCGGCTGAGCGCGCCGCCTAAACGCGAGGACATCGCGGCGGGTCTCGTCACACTCGTGGCGCAGACGATCAGCCTGATCGCCATCAATGCGGCGCGCGCCGAGCAACTCGCGCCGATTGTGATGGTCGGGCATCTCATGGACATGAGCGCCATGCGCGCGGCGATGATGGCTGTGGCGAATCTGTATGGGGTCGAGTTTGTCATCCCGCCGACGCCCGGCTTAGCCACTGTCATCGGTGCGCTCAGCATGATTGCATAAAATTAGAGCGTGCCACATTCACGTCTCATCCTCACCGGCTTCATGGGCAGCGGCAAATCCACAGTTGGTCGTCTGTGCGCGCGCCGACTGAACTATGAATTTCTTGACACCGATCTCGCCATCGAAGCACAAGCGGGCATGAGCATCCCGCAAATCTTTGAGCAACATGGCGAGGCATATTTTCGCGCGCTCGAGGCGGCGGTGATTGAGGATGCCACACGCCGTGAACGTGTAGTCATCTCAGTCGGCGGCGGCGCCATCGTAAACGCCGACAATCGCGCCAAGCTGTTGCAGAGTGGCATGACGGTATGCCTCATGGCAACACCTGAGGCGTTGCTCGAACGCACAAAAAATTCAACGCGACCGCTGTTGCAAACCGAAGACCCATTAGCCCGCATCAAGCAACTCATGCGCGAGCGCGCGTCGGCATATCGCGCGATGCGCTATCAGATTGACACAACCAGCAAAGGCGTGCCAACGGTAACCGACGAAGTGCTGGCGCTTTTTAACGCGGAGCAGCAGCGCATCCGCGTGCAGACGCCAAACAACGGCGATCCTAATAATGCAGGCGGCTATGACATCGTCATCGGCAACGGCTTGCTGGACGCGCTGGGCTATATGCTCGCCTCGCGCGGCTATGCGCCGCCGGTCGCGGTGATTACGGACACGCAGGTGAATCGGTTTTATGCGCGCAAGGTCAGCGATGCGTTGAACAAGGCATCTGTGCCGTCGTTTGTGCACACGGTGCTGACGGGCGAGAGCCACAAAAATTTACTGTCGGTCGAGCGCATTTATTTTGGCTTGGCAAAAAATGGCGTCGAACGCAACGGCGTGGCGGTAGCGCTCGGCGGCGGTGTGATCGGCGACATGACTGGCTTTGCGGCGGCGACTTATCTGCGCGGGATTCCATTTGTGCAGGTGCCGACCTCGCTGCTGGCGATGGTGGACTCGAGCATCGGCGGCAAGACGGGCGTAGATGCGCCCTTTGGCAAAAACATGGTCGGCGCATTTAAGCAGCCCGATCTGGTCGTGATTGACACGGCATGTCTGGCGACGCTGCCGCAAGCTGAGCTGTCAAATGGCTTTGCCGAGATCATCAAAGCTGCGTTGATCAAGGGCGGCGTGTTTTGGAATGAGCTGTGCGCAGGCACATGGCAATGGACGAATCGCACATTTGAGCTGACGCATCTGACTCGCGCGATCGAGCTCAAGCGCGAGATTGTGGAAGAAGACCCGTTTGAGCGTGGGCGGCGCGCGCTGCTCAATCTCGGGCACACATTTGGACACGGCATCGAATTTTGGAGCCACTTTAAGATTGCGCACGGGCAAGCGGTGACACTCGGCATGATCTGCGCGGTACGGGCTTCGATTGCGCTGGGGCTATGTGACCCCGCACTTGAGGAACAACTCATCGCTCAATTGAAGCGCGCCGGGTTGCCCATTCACATGAAACAGACACGCGCTGGCAAGCTCGACGTGGATGCGACATGGAAACTCATGCAAAACGACAAAAAGAAAAAAGAGGGCAAGGTGCGTTTTGTGTTGATCCGCGCGGTGGGCGATTGCTTTGTCAGCGATCAGGTGGATGAGGCGCTGGCAAAGCGCGTATTGGCGACGCTGAATGTAGAAGATGGGAAGAAGGGATGAAAGGGTGACGGGATGACAAGATGACATGATGTCCGATTCACCA
>CAZVQE010000281.1:804-3588 GCA_964628875.1 uncultured Anaerolineae bacterium | reverse complement strand
GCCTTTACCTGCCACCAGCTTCGCGTGTTGCTCCTCGAAACTGTCGGAGATGTATTTGAGGAAGATGAGCCCGAGGACAACATGCTTGTATTCCGCCGCGTCCATGTTGTTGCGCAGCTTGTCGGCGGCGAGCCAGAGCTTCGCCTCAAAGCCGAGGTTGGCGGTGGAGTCTTTGGGTGCAGTGCTAGTAGTGCGAGGCATATCAAAATTTTTTTTGAGGAGTCTATAAGTAATTGTCCATTCTTTGCAACAATTTTATGGTTGTGCATTGAGACTCGATCTTCGTTAATGTCAGCGTGCTCGTTGTGACTAGCTGACTTTCAAAAATTCTACTCGCAATTGTGACTTTTATCTCACTCCCGTCTCGCCGTCACGCGCACGGTGTCGGCAATCGGATGATCGGCGATGAGGATGAGATAACCGCCGCCGCCCGCGCCCGATATCTTCCAGCCGAGCGCCTGACTGCGGTACTGCTCAATTTGCTCAAAGATGGTCGGCGTCGCCATGTTTGGAAACATGGCAATCTGCGCCTCAAACGAGCGTCTAAACGCGTCGCCAAACGCGCGCCGATCATGCGCCAAGATCGCGCGCCAACAATCCTCCGTTGCGTCTGCCAGCGCCTTTGCGCCTGCCTCGCTGATGTGTGTGTTGCTCAGCACGCTATAGCCGTCCGTGCGCGGACCCAGCGGCACGAGATAAAACGATTGCTCCACAAATTGCAGCGTGGCTTCATCTTGCACGCTTTCGATGGAGCGGGGCCAATATTCGCCAAAATAATTTGACTTGCACAGCCCGGGACACGCGATGCCAATCGAATCTTGCGCGCCCGATACCTCCGTTGTGCCCGGCGGATTGTCGCAACAAAATAAAATTTTGGCGGTCTTTTGCGGATCGCCGACGGGCAGGCGCGAGCCCCATAGCTCGATGGCTGTGCGCCGCGTGCTGCTTGCCATGCCACTGCGCTCATTAAAATCAATCGTCGGCTCCAACGAAATCGTGATGACCGCGCCCGCGTGCAGCTTTGACACAAACGGCTGATCTAGCCAGCCGCCCGCGATGTCAATGCGATACGGCATCAGATTCATTTGGCGCAATGCCGTCGTCGAGCGCGCGTCCAATCCCTCGTGCGGCGTGCGATGCAGCACCACATACTCGACGCCCAGCTCCGCGCACAGCTTGCGTTTGTCGGGCGTGTTGCCGTCTTCATTGACGACAAAGATGTCAGGCTGGACGTCGCGCAGCTCTGGCTCAAAGTCGAGGATGCCGCTGCCGCGCGAGATGCGTGCCTCATGCACACAGCTCACCGACTGCACCATAAACAATCGCTCTTGTTCGTTGTTAATTGGCGCGCGCCCTTTGAGCCCGTACACGGTTTTGTCTGAGCCGAGCGCGACATACAGATCGCCGAGCTGCGCCGCCTCCCTAAAAAATTGGACGTGACCGCTGTGTAACAAATCGTAGCAACCGCTGACAAATACTTTTTTATTCATGTGGAATTGAATCTCTTGCGTGGTCAATTGCGCACGTTGATTTTACGCTGAGGCGACAGACGTATCTGACGCAAGAGAGCGATGTCATTCCGACCGCAGGGAGGAATCCCTTAAGAGTAATATCGTAGGAATTCCTCGCGGCGCAATTTGTGCATCGCTCGGAATGACGGAGCACTCCATGCAAAATTTTGATCCCGCCTCTAGTTTTGGTGCAAATGTGGCTGCAAGCTACGACGATCATCCGCGTGGCGACGAAGCCGCCGCGGCAGATTTTTTGTGCGCGGTCGCCAGCGGTCGGCGCGCGCTTGAGTTTGCCATTGGCACGGGGCGCATCGCGCTGCCGCTGTCTGCCAAAGGCGTATCGGTGGATGGCATCGAGCTCTCGCCGCACATGATCGAGCGATTGCGCGCCAAATCAGGCGCACAACACATCAACGTCACGCAAGGTGACATGAGCCGAGTCAGCATGGGTCAGCGCTACGGGCTGGTGTATCTTGTGTTTAATACGATCTTCAATTTGCTCACGGCTGACGATCAAATCCACTGCTTTGAAAATGCGGCGCGACACTTGCTGGACGATGGGCGATTTGTGGTCGAGACAGCCGTGCCGCATGCGTGGATGTTGCCAAACAAATCAGACTATGTGCACGCCGAGCATGTTGGCATGGACACGGTGACCTTTGACGTCGCGCGCTACGACCCCGTCACGCAATTGCTCGAAGAGAATCATGTGCATCTCACGACAAACGGCATCCGCATGAACCCGATCGTGTGCCGCCTGATTACGCCCGGCGAGATGGATCTGATGGCGCGCATCGCCGGTCTGCGGCTGATCGAGCGCTTTGCAAATTGGCAACGCACGCCATTTGACGCGCTCAGCACCGCGCATGTGTCGGTGTATGGTGTGACGATGGGCGCTAGATAGTGAGTTGTGCTTGCTTCAAATACAAAGCTGTCATATAGCTTCGCAATTTAAAAAATCAATACACCCATGTTGTATATTCGATTTGCGTCGGGCCGATCTTTTTTATAACACACGGAGGTTTTTGATGGATGCACATGCAAATATGCCTTGGCTACATATATTGACGCCGCGCGAACTCAAGCTACTCACTCAGCTTGCGGACTGCCCAACAAATAAAGAACTTGCTAGTGCGCTCAACGTGTGCGAAAAGACCATCGAATTCCACTTGCACAACCTCTATAAAAAAATTGGCGTGGGGGGTGGCGCAGGGGCGATAAAGCCACCCCCGCAATATTTTTGGAGAAAAGGGAAGAAAAAGGGTGAAAAAAT
>CAZVQE010000281.1:0-794 GCA_964628875.1 uncultured Anaerolineae bacterium | reverse complement strand
AAACCAACATATATTCCCCCTGTAACCCCAATAATAAAATTTGGGGGGTGCTGTTGCGCTCGGGCGCTCTCCGCCACGCCAAGGATTATGTGACGATACTAGGGAAAAGCTAGGGTAAAACTAGGGTTGACCTTTGGCACGTGCTTTCATACGATGAGCGCATGGGTCAGCCAAGATCAAAAAACAAACCAAGCGCTAAACGTGAAAGCCGACGCGAATTTCTAAAAGCGACGGCGGCTGTGGCGGTCGGCTCGGCAACTTCGTTGATGTTACCCGCCAGTATTCATGGCGCAAACATCGCGCCTGCTGATACAACGCCGACAAAGCAACAAATCAACGACGCGCTCAAAATAGCGCGCGCCGCGCCAGCCATGGATGCCGCGCTGAGCATGCTAAAAGGCTTGAAGATTGATTACGATTTCAACCCGAGCGCGGTGACATTTGCGCAAATGAACGGCAACTTCATTGGGCTGGTGTTGCAACACAAAAACACGCCGACCAAACGACAAGGCGCAGATTTGGTGATCACGGTGGATTTTGACACTCAAAAGCTAGCAGTTTTACAAATTGTGATTATTAGAGCGCTGGAATTGGTTTTATATGTTCAGTCCATTCTCTATAATTTTGCAGAACCGCCATTTGAAGCTCTTGTTCCGCAGCGACAGCCTCATCCATTACGCCCTCAGCTTATTTATCCATTTACTCAAGCTGATTTTCAATTCCCGCACGTTGAAGTTTTAGATCATTTGACACCTGTAGCTAGTGCGCAACCATACGATGGATGGCCACCCGAG
>CAZVQE010000280.1:0-3594 GCA_964628875.1 uncultured Anaerolineae bacterium | reverse complement strand
GTTGGCTTGAGTGTATCGAGTAGTTGCCAAGTGTTTGTGTCAATGCTATATGTCAATACTTCTGCTGACGGCGCTTGGTTGACCTCGCCACCGATCAGGTAAATTTGATTGCCGACGGTCACAGCCGCGGCGCGCGTGCGCGATGCGGGCAGAGCGGCGCGTTGAAACCAACGCGACGTTTCGCCGCGCGCAAGAAGCTCGTTGCCTTGCTCAGCAGCCAGAGTCGGGTCATCAACATTGTTTGTGATTGCACTAGGTGCGTGCACAACGCTCGTCACCAAAATAGCTGTCGCAGATGTAATAATTGCGACCTTCTTCCAAAGCGATGTGCGCAGTTGCGGTTGTGACGCGGGCGCAGTGCGCGGCAACAAAACCGAATCGGGCGAATTGTTGTTTGTTACAGTGTTGTCATTCGCTTCGAGCGCAACCCAGCCATTTTTGACCGCGATCATCGTCAGCTCGGTGCGTGAGTGTACGTCGAGCTTTGTAAAAATGTTGTTCAGGTGAACTTTGATCGTGCTGGGGCTAATCGAAAGCGTCGTGGCAATTTCTTTGTTTGTGATGCCAGTCGCCACCAATTTGACGATTTCGATTTCGCGTTCGGTCAGCGCGTCGTTGAGTTCAGCCATGCGTTGATGATTCTAACAACACAACGTGAAAACTATCTTTTGCAGCGATGATTTTTACTGCGCTGCTCAGTGCAATTTCCGCGCGCGCTGCGTCACTGAGGAGGACTTCACGTGCTTCTTCGATAGCTGCAAAGCGGATATTTTGCAGGTGTCCTTGCTTGCGTTGAATGGCTGTTCGCAATACACCACGCTGCACACTGACGTGCAACGCGCGCCAAGCGTCACGATTCAGTTGTCCGTGTGAGTTGCTCAGCGAATGAAAAGTTTCTTCGAAAATTTGCTCTAGTAACGCAAGATCATCATGTGCCGACGCTACAAAATTAAGAAGCGAACGTTGGACGCCGACATTACAGCTTTTGAGCGCAGGTATGACCTCATGGCGTACGCGATTGCGCATGTGTTGCGTATCTGAGTTGCTCTCATCGTTACGATAGCTAAGCTGATGGGTTGCGCAATAGTCTTCGATGTCCGCTCGCATCGTCGTCAGCAATGGACGAAAAAGTAATTGTGTCGAAGAGTAGGGTGAATCGCTAAGCATCTCCATGCCGCGTAAGCCATTTAACCCTGTGCCGCGAATCAATCGCAACAAGAGCGTCTCGACCTGATCGTCACCATGATGTGCCAGCGCAATAACGTGCGAGCCAAATTGATCGGCTGCGCGCGACAAAAATGCATGTCGCGCTTCGCGCGCAGCCAGCTCGATGGATTGTTTTTGACGGAGCGCTAAGTCAGCGATATCTATCTCATCTGTGTAGAACGGCAGATTCATTTTGTCTGCGCAGTGTTTTGCAAATGCTGCATCATCGTTTGAGTCTTGCGCGCGTAGCCGATGATTGAGATGCGCAACGGCAAGCGTGATGCCAAACTCAGGTGATATCTGATTCAACACATGCAGCAGGCAAATGGAATCTGCGCCACCTGACACGGCGACCATCATCGGTTGCTTGTGTAGATTGTGCTGCGCTAACGCATTTCGGATAGCAAGCTCGACTATGTGTAATTGCGCTCCTGCTCCTGTGCGTTGTGACATGCAATAATTTTAGGTCAAACAAAAAATCGGATCGCGCGTGCTCAAATTAGCAGAGCGCAATCCGATTTTAGATTTGTGATGAAGTAGTTTGAGCTATGCAGTTACAGCCACATCTGTTGACTCTGGCTTGCCAAACAAACTGCGCTCCGCCCACGCCACAACGAGCGGGACTGCATTGAAGATGGATGAGTAAGTGCCGCTTATCAACCCGATGAGCAACACGGCCACAAATTGCTTGATGCTTGCGCCGCCGAACAACAACAGCGCGACCATCACAAGCATATTGCACAGCGAAATGGCAAGTGAGCGGTGCAGGGTCTCCACCAAACTGCGCGTCACAATTTGCTCAAAAGATTCGCTGCGGTGGCGCACTAGATTCTCACGAATGCGGTCATACACGACGATGGTATCTTGCACCGAAAAGCCGATGATCGTCAACATGGCGGTCAAAAACAGCGCGTCAATTTCCCATTTGAAGAATATGCTCAGTAGCGCTGTGATACCAGCCGCAACAAGCACGTCGTGAATCATAGCGATGATGGCGCACACGCTATAACGAATTGCGTGCGGCGCTTTGCGAAATGCCCACCAAATAAACAACAGCACGACGATTGTCGAGGCAATCACAGCTTGAAGCGCCGCGCGCGTGACTTCTGAGGCGACTTTTTGGCTGACTGACTCTACAGATGATGAGGCTTCGTCAAGTGGCGCTACCTGATCGGAGAGTGATTTGCGAATAGCTTGAATTTCATTCTCCTGAGGTTGATCGGTGCGAACCTGCCACAGGTTGTCACCTTCTGCGCCGAGTCGTGTGATCTCTGCATTGCGGAAACCATACTGGTCGAATACTGTTCGTATTTTATCTTCGCTGGCGGCGCCGTTAAATTTCAATGTGAAGCGGCTGCCCGGTCGGAAGTCCACGCTCAACCGCCACGGTGTATGCGTTGGCAGCGTCGCCGTGTTGTAAATCATTGCCACTAAGCCCGGCAAAATGAATAGAAGCGAGAGCAAGAAATAATACTTGCGGTTGCGAATGAGGTTGAATAACATGTTTCAGTAAATTGAACGACTAAGCGCCCAAGAGCGATTTGTTTTGTGCCATTTCTTCGCCCGCGTTGTAAAACGTGAGGCGCATGAGTGTGCGCGTGACAAACATTGTGGTGAACAAGCTGATAACGATACCAAGCGCAAGCGTCAATGCGAAGCCCTTCACTGCGCTGGCTCCAAACACATTCCCAAACAAAAATAGGATGACGCAAGTCAACAAGGTGCTGACGTTTGAGTCGCGCACTGACGTCCACGCACGTTGGAACGCAGACTCTACCGCGCCGCGTAATGAGCGACCACCGCGTAATTCTTCTTTGAAACGCTCAAACACGAGAATGTTGGCATCAACGGCTGTAGCAACGGACAGCAAGAAGCCCGCAATGCCCGGCAGCGTCAATGTGATCGGAAGTAACACGAAAATCGCCAGTGAGAAAATCGTAAAGAAAATCAGCGCCAAACCACCAATTACGCCTGGCAAACGGTAATACAAAATCAAAAACAAGATCAATACGCCCAAGCCGATAATGCCTGCGATGAGACTGCGACGCACCGAGTCTGAGCCGAGTGTTGCGCCGATGTCGCGCACAGTATCTATTTTGAGGGGAACAGGCAACGCGCCGTAGTTCAACGTGAGCGCAAGGTTGCGCGCCTCCTCCAGCGTATACCGCCCAGTGATCACACCGCCATCACTTAGCGCGGCTTGAATCGTGGGGCATGAAAGCACTTTGCTATCGAGCACGATGCACATCGGACGTTGCAAACGGGACGAGGTGTACTCTCTAAAAGCCTGTTGCGCATTTGGCTTGATGCTAAATTGCACGGCAATTTGAGCACCTTGCGCTTGAGGCTTTGATGTGTTTTCTAGAATCTCACCTGTAAATGCTGTAT
>CAZVQE010000279.1:0-3608 GCA_964628875.1 uncultured Anaerolineae bacterium | reverse complement strand
GCGGTCACTGAGCGTGCCGAAGCGCGCACTAACTCACGATGCGCTGCAAGATGCTCTCAAGTCGCGCCCCGTCGCGCGCGAGCAGACGCGTGAGCTCGCGTCCGGTGCTGAGAATAAAAGGATCGCGCGCGCTGGGGCGAGCGTCGGCGGAGAGCCGCGTGCTGGCGACGATTAGCTCGTCACTCGGCGCGTCACGTGAATCCAAGATGGTGCGCAGATAGTGCGGCTGATTGGTTAGCTCGATCATCTCGGCTTCGGTGCATGGCTCAACCTCTTCGAGCGTGATGGGGGGTTGCGGCGGCGCACCATATTGTAGAGCTCGATTTGGCATACGATAGGCGACGCTCAGCACACTAGATTTGATCGGCACGCGGCGATTGCGATGCCACGCAATATCTTCGGCGCGCGCGTCCTCAGCCACAGACAGTAGCTCGGTCGTGCCATCGTCCTCGATGATGATGTTGTAAATCAAGCCGTAAACGATTGCATTTTGATACTGAATATGCGTGCGCACCCACGAGCCAAAGATAGGCACCTCAGTGCGCGGCACTTTGCAGCCAAATGTAAATTGGGTCGAGCTTGCGTTTATGATTTTGCCGATCATGTATGAGCTTGTGCCATTATGCCATTGCGCTTCAGGTGTGCGCGTGCTAGACTTCAATTCGCAAATAAAAGGAAACCTAAATCATGTCACTCTCTGAACAAGAAGTAATCCAACTCAATAAAGACTATACATTGTTTGAATGGAACGCGCAGGGTGGTTACTCGCCGTTGCCGATTGATCACGCCAAGGGCGTGCACTTTTGGACGACGGGTGGCAAACGATTTATTGATTTCAACTCGCAATTGATGAGCGTGAATTTGGGGCACGGCGATGCGCGTGTCATCAAAGCCATTCAACAACAAGCCGAAAAACTGACCTACGCCAATCCTTATGCCGCGAGCGAGCCGCGTGGTGTGCTGGGCAAAATGCTCGCCGACATCACGCCCGGCAATCTAAAAAAGTCGTTTTTTACATTGGGCGGCAGTGAGGCGAATGAGAACGCGATCAAGATCGCACGTATGGTGAGCGGCAAGCATAAGATTTTGGCACGCTATCGCAGCTATCACGGTGGCACGGCGGGCAGCATGACGCTGACGGGCGATCCGCGTCGCTGGGCGGCAGAACCGGGTATCCCGGGTGTGGTGCGCATCCCTGATCCGTACTACTATGGCTGCCGATTGCCGATCACCGAAGCGCAATTTATGCAAGAGTGTTTGAATCAAACAGAGGATGTCATCAAGCACGAAGGACCAAACAACATTGCGGCGATCATCATGGAGACGGTGACGGGGACAAATGGCATCATCGTGCCGTCCAAAGAATACATGCAAGGCATCCGCGCGCTGTGCGACAAATACAAGATTTTCTTGATCTTGGATGAGGTCATGTGCGGCTTTGGACGCACGGGCAAATGGTTTGCATGCGAACACTATGACATCGTGCCTGACATGTTGACGATGGCAAAAGGATTGACCAGCAGCTATGCACCGCTCGGCAGTTGTATCGTCAGCGAGGAGATCAGCCAGTATTTTGATGACCACGTGCTGTATGCGGGTCTGACGTATGGCGGTCACGCGCTATCCTGCGCGGCTGCCATTGCGACGATCAAGGCGTATCAAGAGGACAACTTGATCGAACGTGCAGCGCAGATGGGTGACTATCTTGCTATGCGCGAGGATGAGCTCAAAGCCAAGCATCCGTCAGTGGGCGATGTGCGTCACATTGGTTTGTTTACCGTGTTTGAGTTGGTCAAAAATCGAAAAACTAAGCAACTGATGGCGCCATTTAACGCGAGTGGCAAAGACATGGAAGTCATGAACATGGTCAAAAAATTCTTCCATGAAGAAGGCTTGTTTACGTTTGTGCGGTGGAACACATTTTTTGTGAATCCGCCGCTGTGTATCACAAAAGAAGAGCTTGACGAAGGGCTGGAGATCGTAGATCGTGCGCTCGACATCACTGATGAGTTTGTTGTTGAATAAACCAACCCATAATTATTCGTTCTTTATTTTCACCGCAAAAGCACAAAGGGCTTGAATATTTGTGTTTTTGTGGTTGATTTATTTATTGCATGTCAAAGAAAAGTCGTTCACTAGAAACTAAACCCTTAAAGCAACGCGCCTTTTTGGTAGGCGTCGAATTTAGAGACAACGCGCACAAACCAAAGCACGCGTATTTGTCGCTCGAATCTTCGATGCAAGAGTTGGCGCAACTGTGCGAAACCGCAAACCTCAAAGTCGTCGGGCAAATGACGCAGAAGCTCGATTCGCCCAATCCGGCGACGTATATCGGCAGCGGCAAAGTGCAAGAGCTGCTGGATTGGAAAAACGCTGAGGACTTTGATGTAGTTGTGTTTGACGAAGAGCTGTCTCCGCGACATCAGCGCGGACTCGAAGAAGCCTTGCTTGGCAAAACGCAAATCATTGATCGTACGGCGTTGATTCTCGATATCTTTGCGCAACACGCACGCACGCGCGAAGGCGCGCTACAGGTCGAACTCGCGCAGTATGAATATCGCATGCCGCGCCTCACACGTCTGTGGACGCACCTTGCGCGTCAAACGGGTGGCGCCGCGGGACGCAGCGGCAGCGGTGGCGTCGGTGTGCGTGGACCCGGCGAGACGCAGCTCGAAATAGATCAACGCCTGATTCAACAGCGCATGGTCAAGCTGCGCGAAGAACTCGAAAAGGTCAAGCAACAACGCGCTCAGCAACGCCGCCAACGCCGTCGCGCCGAAGTGCCGACTGTGGCGATTGTTGGCTACACAAACGCCGGCAAATCTACGCTGCTCAATTCGATTGCCAAAGCCGATGTGCTTGCAGAGGATAAATTGTTTGCGACGCTTGATCCGACGACGCGGCGCGTGCGCTTGCCGCGCGGGCACGAGTGCATTTTTACCGACACGGTGGGCTTTATACAAAAATTGCCGACGCAGCTCGTTGCGGCTTTTCGTGCGACGCTGGAGGAGACGTTGGAGGCAGATGCGCTATTGCACGTGGTGGACGCCACGCATGCGGATGTGCAAGAGCAAGCCAACACGGTGAATGCGCTACTGGGCGAACTTGGCGCGGGCGATAAGCCGATGATCTTTGCGCTCAACAAAGCTGATCGCCTCAAGCGTGATGCCGATGGTGAGTTTATTCCGCCGCAGTCGTTGAATGGCGCGTTGAGCGAAGGCGTCTTTATCTCCGCACAAAAACGCATGGGGCTTGAGAACTTGATGAGCGAAATCGAGGCGGCGCTGTTTGAACGACTGACCGAGATCAATGTGCGTTTGCCGTTTAGCGCGGGCGATCTGTTGGCGCTGTTGCGACGGCAAGGCGTGATCGAAGTTGAGAAGCTCGAAGAACAAGGCACGCTCATTACGGCGCGTGTGCCGGGTCGGTTGATTGACACGTATCGTGCGTATATGGTGAAGTGACATGTGTGGACGATATGCCTTAGCCATCAACCCCGATCAATTGGCGATTCGTTTTGACGCGACACCAACGCCCGAGGTGCTGGCGATGCCGCCGCGCTACAACATCGCGCCAACGCAGCTCGTGCCGATGGTGACGAGTGAGCG
>CAZVQE010000278.1:0-3612 GCA_964628875.1 uncultured Anaerolineae bacterium | reverse complement strand
GATACGTGGTTTGCACGACACGGCAAGATTTTTAATATTGCGGTTGCGCCGCATGTCGAGGTGCAAATCAAAGTGTATCGGCGCAGCGACGTGCCATCAAATCAGCGCGTGACTGTACATGCCGAAA
Organism: uncultured Anaerolineae bacterium; assembly: GCA_964628875.1. Taxonomy (GTDB): domain Bacteria; phylum Chloroflexota; class Anaerolineae; order J036; family Brachytrichaceae; genus AQU-03. The sequence goes on along the minus strand of CAZVQE010000278.1, from coordinate 3,485 downwards.
ACTACGCGCAACATTTTGTGACGCCGCTCGATGGCAACTGGAGCACCCAACCTCTACTCGAAGCCACCATTGAGCGTGTTGGTGTCCCAAGCGAAAATGCCATTCACATCAACATCTACAGTCAGATGCCGCCGGGCGCATCTACAGGCACATCGGCATCTGTGAGTGTCGCGCTGATCGGTGCATTGATGCAGTTGAATGGATTAGTCAGCACGCGTCAGCAAATTGCTCAAATCGCGCACTCGGTCGAGGTTGATATGCTGCGGCGACAGTGCGGCATCCAAGATCAACTCAGTGCCGTGTATGGCGGCATCAACTTTATCGAGATGACGGACTATCCGCATGCGACCGTGACGCCATTGTGGATTGATGACGCGACGCTCGCTGAGCTGCAACAACGGCTGCTGCTCATTTATCTTGGCAAGACGCACGACTCATCACAAGTGCATGAGCAAGTCATCGCCGAGCTTGAGCGCAGCGGCGAGGGCGATGCGCGACTAGAGACATTGCGCATGACCGCATCGTTGTCAGCGGATGCTCTGCGGCACAGTAATTTGCACATGCTAGGGGCTGCCATGATCCAAAATACACATGCGCAAGAACGATTGCACGCGGCGCTCATCAGCGCCGACGCACGGCGCGTGATCGAGATCGCTCAGGCGCATCATGCGATGGGCTGGAAAGTAAACGGCGCGGGCGGCGAAGGTGGATCGTTGACGGTATTGTGCAGCGCCGACATGAGCGAGAAACGCAAGCTGATCAGCGCCATCGAAAGCGCCTCGCCAATTTTCAAAACCATTCCAATCCAGCTTGACACAACGGGGTTGTATGTATGGGACAGTATGATGGAGCGCGGTGGCAAATAGCTATTTCATACTTGTGAGCATCGCGGCGGCGCTGTCGCTGACTGCCATTGTGATCGGCGCTGATTTTCACGCGGCATATGTGCGTATCGCGGCGCTGACGACAATTGGATACGCGCTTGTGCTGGTCGCCCAATTCAACATACAACCCTCGCAAAACAGCACCTCCACGTTGTGGCAAGAACTAAGCACCGCTGCATTGCTTGTTGCGCTCGGCGCCCTGCTCTATTTATTTTTACGCACGCATCTCGGAGCAAATCAATATGTGTTTTTGATGCTGCTGATCAGCCTTTCGATTTTGGTTCATCGATGCGTGCTTGGCATCAACGACGTGCATACACTGGCTTCGGCGCAGGCGCTCGCAGCAGGCGGCAGTGTGTGTTTATATGTGAGTGAATTTATCTCGCACACCACAGGTTTCAACTTCGACGATGCGCACGCGCGACGCAACTTTGCATTTTTGGCGATGCACTTTGCAGGCTTTGCACTGCTGCTAGGCTCAACGCTTTACGCATGAAACCTTATCGCATCCCCGCGCATGAGACGCGCATCGAACATAGCGTGATGCGTTCGCGGTTTATTTGCACGATCACACGGGCTGATTCGGTAGAGCAAGCGCGCGCATTTATCGAACGCATCAAGCACGAATTTGCAGAGGCAACAACCCACGCGTATGCCTTTTGCGTGGGTCACGGCGCAAACACAACGCTCGGCAGCAACGATGGTGGCGAACCCAAAGGCACGGCCGGCAAACCAATGTTGGCGATCCTACAGGGCAGCGACATCGGCGATATTGTGGCAGTAGTCACGCGTTACTTTGGCGGCACCAAGCTCGGTACGGGCGGTTTGGTGCATGCGTTTGGAGAATCGGTCAAACTGGCGTTGGCGATGTTGCCAACCGAGCTAAAGGTCGAGCGACGCGAAGTGACATTTGCTATCAGCTACTCACTTTATGAGCGCGTCAAAAAACTCATCGAGGCGCATCACGGTGATCTCATCGAGAGTCAATTCACCGATCAAGTATCAATCAGCGCGGTATTTGTTGTGGAGGACGCAACCGCATTTGCACACGCGCTCAAAGAGCTGAGCGGCGGAACAATCGTAGTATGAAATCCTCTTAGCGCGATTTGCTTTTCTTTTGGCGTGTGTCACCATCAGTTCGCGCTTCATTCAACACAAAATCAGCCAACTCGCGCAAGCCACTCGATGCAGCATCCTCAGCAAATTGCACTGTCTTGCACGTGTCGTCATGAACAACAGTGATTTCGTATTCGTAGCGGTCAACGGATATGCCTTTTGACGTGATGACGTGTGGGAGATTCTCGAATGCCGAGCGTGCCAGCAACTCATTGAGTTTTTTGGTTTCAGACAGGCTCAGCTGAGACGTATCAACTGTGCGTTGGACGATCATGCCTGCAAAGCCGCCGCTGCGCACAATCGTCACGCGCGTTTCATCAGAGTACGCCGACGGTTTTCCACGCGGACTCGACGGCTTTCTTTTCGGGGCTGGTTTGTCCATATAGATCGCTCGCTACTGAAATGATCATCGTCGCGGCTTGCTTAAAGTTTGTCTTGGCTTTGATGCGGTCACGCAACGCGACATACCAAATTTTGCCGACTTTGTCCCACGCGTTGCCGCTCAATTCAACCGCCGCCAAATAAAATGCGCGATTTGGAATGCCCGAGTTGATATGCACACCACCATTGTCACGTGTGCCTGTATAGAGATTTGACATGTGGTCGGGCTGCGGGTCTTTACCAAGTCTCGGGTCATCGTAGGCGGTGCCGGGCGCCTTCATTGAGCGGATGCCAACGCCATTGATACCGCGCGCAAATAAACCTGCGCCAATAATCCAATCGGCTTTATCGGCGGTTTGTTTGAGTTTGTATTGTTTGACCAAAATGCCAAACACATCCGAGAAATGCTCATTCAGCGCGCCGGGCTGGTCTTTGTAAACGAGCCCTGCTTCATACTGCGTGACGCCATGTGTCAGCTCGTGACCGATGACGTCTAGCGAGCGCGTAAAGCGTTGAAAGATTTTGCCATCGCCATCGCCGTAAACCATCTGTGTGCCGTTCCAAAAAGCGTTTTGATAATCAACGCCAAAATGCACGGAAGAGTCAAGTCCCATGTTTAGATCGTCAATTGATTTTCGCCCGAGCACCTTCTCGTAAAAATCATAAACGACGCCCGATCCATCCCACGCTTCTTTTGCGGCAAGGTCCTTGAGCGCAACGGCTTTTGCCTCCTCGCGCATCAGCTTGCCGGGCAGATTTTCGGTGTGCTGCGCGTCAAAGACGCGGCGACGTTTGCCGCCCGCTGTTACAGTAGCATTCATCGCGCGTATGTTCGGGGTGAATTGGCGCTCAGTGCGCAAAATCGCCGACAACTCCAAAGAGTGCAATGCCGCATCGCGCGCGTCGGCTTCGCCACGTTTTGCAAGCTCGGTCAACAAATATGGCGGCACGATAAAACAGCAAGCGTGACAATTGCAATTACGCGAATGTTGATGCGCCATTGACACCTCCAAAACACAAACGCACTTGTGAATCACAAGTGCGTTTGTGTTTAGTAGTACAAGCCCCAGTTTGCAGCCGCTTGATCTTCCATCATAGTCGGCT
>CAZVQE010000277.1:0-3625 GCA_964628875.1 uncultured Anaerolineae bacterium | reverse complement strand
TGTCTTTGGTGAGTGTGCGCTGCGCGGCAGCGAGATCGTAGCGCGCAAATAGCACCTTGCCGCATTTGACGCAGGTGTTGTTGAGCTTGTCCGCGTCATACGTTTCGCCGCAGTAGGTGCATTCGAGATGTGTGAGGGTTGAGTTCATAAGTTTAAAAATAATTTTTACTCCCGCACGCGCCTCAGCAATAAGAGCAGCACGGCAGTCAGCGTCATTTGCCCGCCAAAAAACCACACGTAGCGATTGGCGGTTCCATTTTTGAGCAAGTCAAGCGCCGCGCCCCATAGCAGCGGAGACACCCCGGCCGCCAAACTGATGCCCACCTGATATACCGCAAAAAATTGCGCGCTACCGATACGGTCGCCTGCGGTGTTCATGGTCAGCCGCGTGATAGCAAGATCATACGCCGCCGCGCTGAGTCCATTGAGCAGCAACATGAACGCTGTAAGCCAGATGGTATTTGGAATCAAGCGTTGAGCCATGAGCAGCCATATTAAGAAATAAAAACTCCACCAGATTAAACACAACGCGATAAAAAATTTGCTGCCGCGCCGATCTACGTGATTGCGCAGCAGGCGCAGCGACACGATGCCAAGCAGCGCCGCGCCCGCCGTAATCAGCACAATTGCGCCGTCATTAATGCTGGTGTTTTCGCGCACAAATACAATCGTAAATGCAGACGATGCCGCATTGAGCGCCTGAACAAGCAACCCCAACAACGCAAACAAAACAAACCCGCGCTCACTCAAAATTTGCGACCATGCAATTTTGTTTGCCTTAGCAGTCTCAGGTTGCACGGGCGCGGCAGGTATGCGCGAAAGAAAATACAAGCTCGCCACGCCGCTCACAAAACTCAGCGCAAAGATCAAGCTGTAACCGATCATCGAATGCGCCACCTCAAGCATTAGCCCCGACACACTCAGCGATAGCACTGTCGCAAACGCAACAAATGTGCGATCACGACTAAGGAACATCGAGCGCGACGACTTTGGCACGATCGCCGTGATCCATGGCAGCCATCCACCCGATGCAAAGCCGCGAATCAAATTGAAAAAGAACATGTTGACGACGATGGCATACACAATCGTGTCGCGACTCAGATACGACGACACCAATGGCAACGCACACAAAAAGATCAACGTCGCCACGCGCCCGCCCCAGCCACGTACGATCAAAGGACGATAGCCCACGCGTTGCGCATAGCTTGCCATCGGCAACTGCAAGATCGAGAGCAGCGGCGTAAACGCGCTAATCAGCCCGATGACAAACGCAGACGCGCCCATCTCGCGCGCAAACAAAATCAGCGGATTGCCGAGCGCGATCTGATAGCTCATCGCATTCAACGCCTGAAAAGCGTGAATGTTGATATACGCCGAACGATGTAAATCATCATCCGGCGCAGCAGAGATCACTTCCATGCGCACAGTCGCACGTCGGCGGGTGACGCGCCTAGCTCATCCACGAGCACCAACGTATTGACGTCATCTAGCCACTCAATTGGCAAATGATAGTAACGTTGGGTCGGCTCACCGATGCTAGCAAACTGAATATGTGGATTTGCCAAGATAAATGGATGATTTTCGGCGTGCGCGGTGGTCAACCAAAATCGTCCGATGCAGCGCCCATTGAGCCAAGCCACGCCCTTGCTCATGCCGCGTAGATCAAGCGCGAGCGCCTGCACATTTTTGGGTCGGGTGAATTGGGCGCGCCACCAACGCGGCGCCTGCGCGTCCGTTTGTGCAGCATCGAGCCACGTTGCATTTGGCAAATCGAGTGGCAAGCTCATTTGTTCGCCAAGCAAAAATGGATACATCGTCCATTTCCCTGTCAGCTTTGTGCGATTCCAATGCGCGTCACCCCAAAAGCCTTTGCGCTCCTCGACCATGTTTTGCGTGTCGAGCATCCAGTCGCCCTTGATCAGCCCGACCGCGCAACACAAGATGTCGAGCCGATGCTCACCCATGTCGAGATTGAGCGTGTGCGTCTGCGAAAAGTGGATACTGCTCAGATCGCCGCGCTCCTCAAGGATCGGCATCTGCGTTGTTGCGCTGAGTTTGCCATTCACAAACACATGCGCCACATCGGCGATACCACGCAAGGTCAATGTGCCTTTGCCCGCATTTTTTTTGCTGATATTGAGCGTCGTCGAGTACCAACAATAGTCTGACATATCGCCAGTAAATTGCAACTGCTCGAGGGGTGATTTTGTGATGATACCGTCGGTGCGCTCATGCGGCATCGGCTCGCTCCAGCTTTGCCAGCTCAGCGTCTGGCGAATCGAGCGATAACTGCGCTGGATCACATGCTCAGGTTTGACTTGTGTTGTATTAAAGACGACGCGCCCATTTGACAGCAACAGCGCGCTATGCGGTGCGAGCGTGTGACGCTTGCCGTTGTGCTCAACGCGCGCAGCACTCACATCGTCGTTGCACAAAAATGTGAGGTCGCGTCCGCCGTGCGCATACGCATACGCATTTTGTTTTTCGCCGAGCGGCTGCGGTTGAGCGCGCCCAGCGTTGAGCAACACATCGGCGTAGCGCAGTAGCGTGTGATTGAGTGCGCCGAGATGGTTGCTCTTGGTCGTCGGCAGTCCGTATTCATCTAGCGGCGCGTCATAGTCGTAGCTCGTTGTTTGCAAATACATGGCGCTGCGATCAAAGTTGGTGCCGCCGTGCCACATGTAGTAATTTACCCCTGTGCCACCGCGCGCGATAAAGCTGCTGACCGCATACGCCTCATCCTCCGCGCTGCGTTTGTGATGCGGATAGCCCCACGTGTCGTACCAGCCCGTCCAGTTTTCGGTCCAGATGGCGGGGAGTTTGCTTTGATGTTTGACGTAGTGCGCGTCAATGCGCTGATGTCCGTAAAAGCCGTTGATGGTTTCGATGGCGCCGGGCATGCCGCCAAAACACATGACCCATGGAACGCCGAGATTGAGCGACTGTGCAAATTCGATGGACCATGCTAGATAGCGCTGCCCCTCGTCACCATAGGTTTTGCTAATGAGTTCGTACTCGTTCTCAATTTGCGACATGATGATGGGCCCGCCCTGCGGCGCAAATAGCCCATCCAGATAGCCGCAAAAATGGCGCACCCACTGCGCCATCTCGCGCATAAACGGTTCGTTCAATGTGCGCGTCTTGAGTCCGGGCACTTCACGTAGCCACGATGGGAAACCGCCATAGTTTGTCTCGGCGCAGATGTAGGGTCCAATGCGCATGATGACATCTAGATCGTTGTCTTGGGCGATCTCACAAAACAGTCGCACGTCAAGGTTGTCCGAGAAATCGAATTTGCCGCGTTGTGGCTCATGCAGATTCCAAAAGGCGTAGGTCTCAATTGTGTTGATGCCGTCGGCTTTGGCGCTTTGCATCATGCTCTGCCACATGGCAGGCGTCGAGCGCGGGTAATGAAACGCGGCGCTCAAAAGAAGCTGTCGTTTGCCGTTGATGGTGACGGCGCGAGGATCGTATGAGATTGTGCGAACAGGCATGGCTTTGATTGTAATCACCCCCTGCATAGGCTTGCTTCACCGCAATACAATCTCCATGGGGCGCACACGCCGCCACACATGTAATACAAAGCTCATCGCTGCCAGCGCATACAGACAGCCGCTCAGAATAA
>CAZVQE010000276.1:0-3626 GCA_964628875.1 uncultured Anaerolineae bacterium | reverse complement strand
GATTCTCAGACAAAAACGCATCACGTCGCGCAAGCAAATCGCGCTCGCGCAACAAGCCGCCGCTCTGCGCAGCCACGCCCGGGATAAAAAACCACAGCGGCGTTTTGCGGCGCGCGTCGTAGCCTGATTGCAAATGAAACGACTCAACCCATGACTCAGCGCTCAAGTACTCGAGATTTATACACAGCGACTTTTGTGCACGTGCCGCAACTTGATCTATTACAACATCCGGCAGCTCACACGCAAATGCCTCGATGAGGATGTCGCCCGTGCAGTCGAGATTTGCGTGCGCCATCGTCCAATTCCGCAGCGTCACTTGCTCCACACGACATTCGTGCGGTTGCGCGCTGAACTGTGGAATGAGTATGCGCGCGGCGAGCCAATCATCCACCCATAGATTTACGTCGGCGGAGTATTCATTTGCCAACTGACGCGCTAAGCGCCAACACACGCCGATATCACCGTGATTGTCAACGACATGACAATACACATGCACGCGTATAGCCATGAAAATCAATTACAGGCGTGGGATTAACACGGGTGTGCGCTTTTTGTAGGCTTCGTAGTCGGCTTGACCGCCCCATTTTTTGTCGGCTTTGGCTTCGAGTAGTGGTACGCCGCTCACGCGCGTGAGTAGCAATGTCACGAAGATCGGCGAGATCAGCGCGACCCATTGCCAACCCTGCAACACAGGCAATGCGATGATTGCCACGCCGACCCACAGCACGATCTCGCCAAAATAGTTTGGGTGGCGTGAGCGCGCCCACAATCCGGTGTTAATAAATTTGCCTTTGTTGGCGGGATCAGCGTTGAATTGGCTTTTTTGCGTGTCGGCAATCGCCTCGATCGCAAATCCAATGACCCATATCAACGCACCAACGATAGCAAACACGTCTAGCGGTTTGCGCGCGAGCGTCGTGATCGCCACCCAAGCCGCTGCCGCCGTGAAAATTACCCACAAACCTTGAATGGTCCATGCATTGAGAAAACGAACGAATGAAGGTCTAATGTCATCAAAGCGATTGTCTTTGCCAGCTTTGTGGATGCGCGTAAATAAAAAGCTGCCCAAGCGCGCCGCCCAAATAATCACCATCGCGCCCAATATGATCGCGCGTGCATCTAAACCCGGACTAAACAACAGTGCCAAAAGTGTCAATGTGATGTAGGTCAGGCTGCCAGTCAAATCATAGAACTTTTCAGTTTGACGTATAAACGATGGCACGAACACGATCCATTGAATCAGAAACGCGAGCGCCACCAGTGCGGCGAATAGAGACACACCACCAACTTGACTTCCGCCTTGACTGCCTGCCCATGCCACAAAGATGCCAATGAGGGCCGCAAGCGGGATAGTCACGAGAGCGATTTGATCGGTTTTTTTCATATCGGCAAATAGTTTACTCCAGTAGGATGGTTAAATGATTTAAGGGGAGTGGTCAATTTCAAAATAATCGATGTCATCCTTCGATTGCACTCAGGGCAAGTTCCGACCAAAGGGAGGAACACCTCGTGAATTAGATCGCAGGGATTTCTCGCGGCGCACTTTGTGCGCATCGCTCGAAATGACAAACTTAATTTGGACTGCCTCGATGGCATTTCGTCATTGTCCACTCTCGTCTTGCCGTCACACAAAATCCAGAGTAGAATATTTGTTCTACCACAAAACTATGCTCACAGAACTTCGCGTACGCGACTTTGCGATCATTGATACGCTCGACCTCGAGTTTGCGCGTGGTCTCAATGTCATCACCGGCGAGACTGGCGCGGGCAAAAGCATCTTGATTGATTCGATTGCGTTACTGCTCGGCGACAAAGCCAAAGCCAACATGGTGCGGGCTGGAGCTGAGCGCGCCTCCATCGAGGGCACCTTTAATGTGCCGCCCAAAAATGCCGCGCGCCTGAGTGAAATTCTCAACACACATGAGCTAACGCTCGACGACAACCATGTCACGCTGGCGTGTGAGGTGCGCGCCAACGGGCGCAGTGTGTGTCGCGTTAATGGCAGCGCTGTGAGTCAGAGTGTGTTGCGTGAGATCGGTGAATGTCTCGTGGACGTACATGGGCAGAGCGAACATCTATCACTCCTGCGTGTGCGCGAACACATCAACTTGCTGGATGATTTTGCCGGCACATGGGACATGCGCAAACAAGTCGGCGCAAAGGTCGGCGAATTGCGCGCCACCGAAAAGCAACGCGCGCAGATCGAACACAACGCGCGCGAACAAGCGCGTCGCGTGGATATGTTGAAATTCCAACTTGAGGAGATTCAACAAGCCAAGCTCAAACCCAACGAAGAAGCCGCGCTGCAAGAAGAGCATTTGCGGTTGGCAAACGCCGAGAGTATCGCCGAAGCCGCCAACGAAGCCACCACCCTACTCTATGAGAGTGGTGAGCGCGGGCGACTATCGGCGCTCGATCAGCTCGCCAAAGCGCAACACGCGCTCGTGACGCTTGCGCGCTTTGACACGCAGTTTGATGACTACGCCAAGTCGCTCAATGAAGCTAGCGCCATCGTGAATGAGGTCGCGCGCAGCATCGCCGAATACCGTGACAACATCGAATTTAACCCCAAGCGACTGGATATCGTCGAGAGCCGCCTCGAAGCGATCAAAAAACTCAAACGCAAGTATGGTGATAGTGTCGAGACAATTTTGGCATTTGCGGAGAATGCCGCGCATGAACTCGATCAACTTGAAAACAGCGAGGAACGCATCGCCGAACTAAAGTCACGCGAAGAGGCGTTGCGCGCAGACGCGGATGCCATTGCCAAAACCCTGACGCAAAAACGTCAAAGCGCCGCCAAAAAACTCGCCAGCGGCATCGAAAAAGAATTGCTCGATCTCAAGATGAGCGGCGCCAAGTTTGCGGTGCAAATCGCGCCAAAAGCGCTCGATATGAATGGCACAGACAGCGTCGAATTCATGATTGCGCCCAACCTCGGCGAAGGACTAAAACCGCTCGTGCAAATTGCCTCAGGCGGTGAGACGGCGCGGTTGATGCTGGCGCTCAAAGCCGTGCTCGCGCGCAGCGATAGCAACAGCGCACCGACGTTGATCTTTGACGAGATAGATCAAGGCATCGGCGGGCGCGTCGGCACCATCGTCGGACACAAGCTGTGGTCGCTGACCAAGGCGCATCAAGTGCTGTGCATTACGCACTTGCCGCAGCTCGCCAGCTTTGGTGACGCACACTACAAGGTTGAAAAGCAGCAAGTGGACAAACGCACACGCACGCTGACGACACACCTTGACACACGCCAACGCATCGAAGAACTCGCGCTGATGCTCGGCACCAGCGGCGAGACCGGCGCAAAGGGCGCAGAGCAATTGCTCAATGAAGCGCAAGAACTCAAAAAAGCCGCATGACCCAACACGGATTGATTACCAAAGCACACAGCGGTTTTTTTAGTGTGCAGCATGAGAATGGCATCACCGTTTGCACAGCGGCTGGGCGGCTGACCAAAGCTAAACATACAGAGGACGCACTCGCGGTGGGCGACCGTGTCGAATTTGAAATCGTGCCGAGCGAAGGTCACGCAAATGGGCGCGTCATCGGCGTCGCACCACGCGGACACACGTTGTCGCGCCGTGACCGCAAGGAGCGCCACCTGGCGGCGGCGCGGTACT
>CAZVQE010000275.1:0-3627 GCA_964628875.1 uncultured Anaerolineae bacterium | reverse complement strand
GATTCTTCACTGCGCTTCGTTCAGAATGACGGCAAAAAATAGAGGCAGGTCTGAGACCTGCCTCTACGCATACTGTATTACGCCAGTGGTTGATAGCTCGGCTCGTACATATGTGACTGCACATCCGCCAACACATCAGACGGTCGGGCGCGCCGCGTCAGTTTGCGGTCATACGCCACATTTGCCACAGCCGCCGCAATATGCCCCGACACCTCACGGATGCGCGTGAGCGCCGGATAGATGCGACCCTGTGTGAGGTCATCATCCGTCGCCAACCCTGCCAGCACTTTAGCGGCGACAAAAAACATCTCGTCCGTCACGCGCTTGGCGCGGCTGGCGACCACGCCGAGACCCACGCCCGGGAAGATGTATGAGTTGTTGCCTTGACCCGGCACAAAGGTCTTGCCTTTATACACAACCGGTTTGAATGGGCTGCCGCTGGCGTAGATCGCCGCGCCATTCGTCCATGTGTAGGCTTGCTCGGCGGTGCATTCGGCTTTGGAGGTTGGGTTTGACAATGCAAAGATCAACGGGCGTTTGTTGAGGCGCGCCATCGCCTCGACAATCGGCTTTGTAAAGGTTTGTCCGACGCCCGATACACCGATCAGCGCAGTTGGCTTGAGTGACTCGACCGCGGCGAATAGGTCTGCTACGGGCGCGTGATCGTGCGCATAGGGCAGCTTATGCTCAGCAAGGTCGGTGCGACTGCGCACGACCAATCCACGTGAATCAACAAACCAACACTTTTGGCGCGCCTCAGCCAATGGCACACCCTCAGCCACCATCGCCGCAACGATGAGATCGCCGATGCCAACGCCAGCCTCGCCCGCGCCAAGAAACAAGAAGCGATGATCGGCGAGTTTGCCGCCGGTCAAGCGCAACGACGAATACACGCCCGCAAGCGCCACGCTGGCGGTGCCTTGAATATCGTCGTCAAATGTGCAGGAGATGTCGCGGTATTTATTGAGCAGGCGAAATGCGTTTGTGTTGCCAAAGTCCTCGAGCTGGATCAACGCTTGGGGCCAGCGCGATTGCACCGCCTGATAAAACTCATCTACCAGCTCATCAAACGCCGCACCGCGCTCACGCGGCAGCTTTGTGCCGATGTAGAGCGGGTCATTGAGATAGGCGTCGTTGTTTGTGCCGACGTCGAGCGTCACGGGCAAGCACTGCGATGGATGAATGCCAGCGCACGCCACATACAGCGAGAGCTTGCCAACGGGAATGCCCATGCCATTTGCACCTAGATCGCCGAGCCCGAGGATGCGCTCACCATCGGTGACGACGATCACGCGCACGTCATCTATGGGCCAGTTGTCGAGTAGCTTGCGAATGTTGCCGCGGTCATTGAGCGTCAGATACATGCCGTGCGGCTCACGAAAAATATGCGCATACTCTTGGCATGCCTGACCAACGGTCGGTGTGTAGATCAGCGGCATCATCTCTTCGAGGTTATTCATGACCACGCGATAAAACAGCGCCTCGTTGCGCTCTTGCAACATGCTCAAAAAGATGTATTTCTCAAGGTCGTTATTTTTGCGGCGGATGTTTTCCAATACGCGCGCCTCTTGTTGTGCTTGGTCAAAAATTTGCGGCGGCAATAAACCGCGCAGGTTCAAGCCATCGCGCTCTTTGTCTGTAAATGCAGTGCCTTTGTTAAGACGTGGATCGTGCAACACCTCGAGTCCGCGCTTGTCTGTATGTATTTTTTTAGGTGCCATTTTGTATTAAACCTGTATGGATTAATCTCACGTCACGCAAACAAAAATGGGGCTTGCCCTGTGTGCTTGTATGGCACAAGATTGCATTGACTCAGGAGAATGGAAATGCCGCAGGCAAAACATGCGCGTGCAGGTCACTCATGCCTGAGCCAACAAGCACCTTAGCACACACAAACTGAGCCGTCATCAGCCACGCGGCTAGACATTTGCCAGATGCCGCAAAAAGAATAGAATATTTTCATGCTATCTGCTTCTGATGAACGAGGTCTCAAAGGTCTTTCTCTCGACAGTCGTGTGCGTCAAGCGTTTTATGAGCTATCTGCCAGCGCCATCTGGCGGCTCGCCGAGCGCGTGCCAATCGCCAGCCGCGAACAAAAACTGTTGTATTACCGCGATGGCAAAGATGAGGTGATCCCCGTCCTCTTGCGACCGACTGCGATTCTTGCTGAGCCGATGAATTATTTTCACACCGTGTCGGTCACCTTGCTCGAAGCGTTGAAGCGCATCCCCGACATGTATCTCGATAACGCCGCAGTCCGCGAGGTCGTGCCGCTCGATTCCATCGAAGAAGAATGGCTGCGCGACACATGGACGCCCGCGCATCGCAACAATCATTGCGTGTTTGGGCGGCTCGATGCACTCGTGGATTTTACGAGCCCGGGCTGGAAAGAATCTCTCGCATTTGTTGAACCCAATCTCGTCGGCGTCGGCGGCATCCATCTCGTGCCAGCGATGGAGACCGTCATCAAACAAGTGATCGCGCCCGCGCTGGCGCAGGTGGATGCCGCCCTGCAACTCGAACAAAATGATGACGCGCGCATTTTGTTTATGGACGAATTGCGTGACCACCTCGAGAGCATCGGGCGCAGCGGTGGCAGCATCGCGCTGGTGGACGCCAAATACTCCGGCGATGGACCTGCTGAGTTTCAGGCACTGGCTGAGTTTTTTAATGAGCGCGGACACAAGGTGTTTTATTGCGATCCGAGTGAGCTAATGCTCGATTCAAATCAAGAGGTCACCTACGAAGGCAACAAAATAGACCTTGTCTATCGCGACTATGCGTTGCATGATTTTGCTGACCCCGAGTATGAGGGCGATGTCAATGTCGCGCGCTTGCTCTTTAGGCGCAACCAAATGGTGTCATCGCTGGCGGGCGAGTTTGATCACAAGAGTGCGTTTGAGTTGCTGACCGATGCGCGTTTTGCGAATCTGTTTACGCCGAGCGAACGCCAATTGCTGAGGCGACACGTGCTGTGGACGCGATTGCTCAATGATCGCCGCACAACTGACCCGCATGGTGACGAGGTAGACCTGCTCAAGTTCACATTACAAAATCGCGACATGCTGGTCATCAAACCCAACCGCAGCTATGGCGGCGACAGCGTGTATATCGGACCCTCAGTCAGCGACGCCGAGTGGCACGACGCCATAGATCACGCCGTCACTGAGCCCGGCATGTGGGTCGTGCAACGTCTTGCGCACGTGACCGCGTATGAGTTTCCGGTTGTGTATGAGGATCGCTCGATTCGCGTGGAACCGTTTTATATGGTGGTCGGTTTTGCGCCGACCAAGTACGGCACGAGCGTGCTGGGTCGCGCCTCAAAAAAGCAAGTCGTCAATGTCGCCCAAAAAGGCGGTATGTGCGCCGTCATGATCGGACGCGGCAAGTGATCTTGGATTGTGTCATTGACTGATTGAGCCATTGACGATTTCATTTTGCCACTGACTCATTTTGTCATTTCGAGCTACGCACAGAGTGCGCTAGCGAGAAATCCCTTTTGCGTAACACGAGGGGATTCCTCACTTCGTTCGGAATGACAACAAAGGTAAATAGACAATCGTCAATGCGCAAAAATCACATCATCCACCAATCAATAAAGCGCTCGATGCGCAGCAAGGCGTCGAG
>CAZVQE010000274.1:0-3670 GCA_964628875.1 uncultured Anaerolineae bacterium | reverse complement strand
GAATGTAAAATATTTTTGTGAGCTCGCATTTCATCACAAAACTCAAGCGCGAGACCCTGACGGATCAAGTCGGTGAACGTTTATCTCAATTTGTTCAGGCGCGCGGTTTGCAGCCCGGCGACACATTGCCGTCACAAGCTGAGCTGGCTAAACAATTTGGCGTGAGCCGCACGGTTGTCCGCGAGGCGTTGCAATCGTTGGTCGGCAGCGGATTTATTGAGATTGTCAATGGCAAGGGCGCTGTGATTCGCCCAACCAACTCCAAGTCACTTTCCGCTTTTTTTCAACATGCGATGTTGTCAAAGCAACAAGCCATGCTTGATCTAATGGAAGTCAGACGCGCGTTGGAGGTGCAGGCGGCGATTCTCGCGGCGCAGCGTCGCACAACTAAGCAGCTTGAGGATATGCTGCATATTGTGACCGAGATGCGCGGCTGCCTTTCGCAGCCCAGTCATTACACCGATCTTGATCTCAAATTGCATTTGACAATTGCTAAGGCAAGTCACAACACGATGTTGGTGCAGATGGTCGAGACTATCCGCGAGTCATCCAAGGCTGCGATTCACTTAGGTTTGCTGCGGCAAACCACACCACAAGAGCGCAAACGCATTCAGACAGAGCACGAAGCCGTTGTACAAGCCATTCAAAAACAAGAACCAACCTCTGCGCAAACCGCAATGGAAAACCACTTTGACAAAGCCGTCATGTCTTTGGTGCAAAGCCAAGCTAGCGCTGCCTGAGTGTAAATTTATGAGGATGCCGCTTAAAATGGCACGTACATGACGTGGCAAACCATCGGGCATGAATGGGCGGTCAAGCGATTGCAGCGTGCGACGGAGCAGGGGCATCTGGCGCAATCGCATCTATTTGTAGGCGCACCTTCGATTGGCAAGGCAACACTGGCGCAAGATGTGGCGCGCGCATTGCTATCGCAATCGGCGAGCGACCCTGCGCGCGCGGCAACGCTCGTAGATCAACGCAAACATCCTGATCTGATATGGCTAGAGCCTGATGGTGAGACGCTCAAAGTGGATCAGGTGCGCGATGCGATTCGCACATTGTCGCTGTCGCCCATCGAGTCGGCGCATCGCGTTGCTGTGATCGAGAGCGCTGAGACGATGAGTATCGGCGCTGCCAACGCGCTGCTCAAGACGCTCGAAGAACCCAATCCACGGGTTGTCATCATCATGCTTGCGCCAAGCATCGAGAGTGTATTGCCGACGATCTCGTCGCGCTGTCAGGTGTTGTCGTTGCGTCCAGTCTCTATGGCAAAAATCAAACATGCGCTGATGGAGCGTGGCGCGGACGAGTCACGCGCGACCGAGCTAGCACAGTACGCGCGCGGCAGAATTGGAAATGCGCTGACGTGGCTGCAAGCGGAAGACGCAATTCAACCACGTCAACAAAACATCGGCGAACTAGAAAAGCTGTTGAATGCAAATCTGACTCAGCGCCTGAGCTTTGCTGAGCAAGCCTCGCGCTTGCCCTCGGACAAGCTCAATGCGATGTTGGATGATTGGATGTTGCATTGGCGCGCGATGTTGTCGCAATCTGAGACGCAATGGAGTGCGACACAAATCACGCAGGCGCTACGCGCGATTCACCACGCAAAAAACCTGATCGAGCGCAACGCCAATGTGCGATTAACGCTTGATGTGTTGCTGCTCGATTTGCCCGAAAAATAAAAAGAGATTGAGAGACGAATCCCTCAATCTCTTTTAAACTGTGTTGCGAATAGATTACTTCGCTTCTTGCTTGCTCTTCCAGATCGCCCAGCCAAACGCGCCCACGAGCGCGAGCGCAACGATTGTCGGTAGCACGCCGCCAGTCAGCGTCACAACGATTGGCGCGATGATGACCGAGACGAGGTTGACGACTTTGATCATCGGGTTGAGCGCCGGACCAGCGGTGTCTTTGAGCGGGTCGCCGACCGTGTCACCCACGACTGCGGCTTTGTGGCGCTCGCTGCCTTTGCCGGTATTGGCTTTGGCATCACGCTTTTCATCTTCGATGGTCTTCTTTGCGTTGTCCCACGCGCCACCAGCATTTGCCATGTAAACGGCGAGCAACTGACCGCTCAGGATGATGCCCGCAAGGAAGCCACCGAGCGCCTCGACCTTGAGCAATAACCCAACGATGACCGGCGCAGTCACTGAGATGATCGCCAACGTCAACAATTCACGCTGTGCCGCAGAGGTCGAAATGCCAACCGCAGCGGCGTAATCTGGCTCCTTCTTAAAGTTCATGATCTCGGGGTCTTTGAATTGGCGACGCACTTCATTCACAATGAGACCCGCCGCGCGCTCGACAGCTTTGATGCTGATTGAGCTAAATAGCCACGGAATCGTGCCACCAATGAGGAAACCGATGAACACAGTCGGGTCAGCGACGTTGATGCCGCTGAGCAATGGCTGCTTGAGTCCGCTCAGCACGTTGTTTACATCGGTGATAAACGAACCAAACAGTGATACCGCCGCAATCACGGCTGAGCCAATCGCCACGCCTTTTGTGATGGCTTTGGTCGTGTTGCCGACTGCATCGAGGTCTGCCAAAATTTGGCGACAGTTGCCCGCGGTCTCGCCTGCCATTTCGGCTACGCCGTTGGCGTTGTCGCTAATGGGGCCGAAGCTATCCATCGCTACGTTGTTACCGGTCAGTGTGAGCATGCCAACGCCGGTCATTGCAACGCCATATAGCACGTAAGTAAATTGTTTGGCGGCGTCTGTGCTGCTACCGCTCCAGATCACGATGCTGGCGAGGATGGTGCCTGCAATCACGAGCGTGCTCCAGACTGCGCTCTCTTTGCCAATTGCCATGCCACTCAAGATCGTCGTGGCGGGTCCGCCGCTCGTGGCTTTGGCGATATTCTTTACCGGAGTAAAGTGTGTGTCTGTGAAATACTCAGTGATCTTGTCAATGACGATAGCCAGTGCAACACCGATTGCTACCGACAAGAACGGACGCCACTCGACACTGCCGTTTGTCTTCATATAAAACACGGTAAACAGCCCAAACAGCACCAGCGAGAATATTGCCGATGAATAGAAGCCGCGGTTAATCGCCGACATCGCGCCGCGCGCTGTGTCCTTATTCACCTTGACAAGATAGGTGCCGACAATCGAGCTGAGCACGCCAATGCCACGCACCACCAACGGGAACACGATCCATTGCACGCTGCCAGTGAGTGCGACCAAAGCCAAGCCAAGAATCAAGCCCGACACGATGGTGACCTCATAGCTCTCAAAGATGTCGGCTGCCATACCCGCGCAATCGCCGACGTTATCACCGACGAGGTCGGCGATAACCGCCGCATTGCGCTTGTCGTCTTCTTCGAGTGACTGCTCGACTTTGCCGACGAGGTCAGCGCCCACATCTGCGGCTTTTGTAAAGATGCCGCCGCCGACGCGCATAAACAGCGCGAGCAGCGTGCCGCCGAACCCGAAGCCAAGCAATGCATCTGGCGCAGCTTTGCCAAACAAGATGAAGATGATCGTGCCGCCGAACAAACCGAGTCCGTCGGTCAGCATGCCCGTGACGGTGCCTGCGCGATAGGCGATCTGCAATGCGCCGCCGAAGCTGCGGCGCGCCTCAGACGCAACGCGTACGTTGGCATCCACCGCCATGCGCATACCAATTTGACCGACCGTCAATGAAAAGAGCGCGCCCATGA
>CAZVQE010000273.1:0-3695 GCA_964628875.1 uncultured Anaerolineae bacterium | reverse complement strand
TTTCCCACTTAGTTCGCAAAATAATCCCCGTGCTGTGACGCACCGCGCCGATCTCACTTCGCGCTCTTGCCGCCAGCTTGTATCTTCTCGCGCTCTTGATCCCATAGCTTTGCAAAGCGCTCAAACGCATCGGCAATGATTTCCAGCTCGCGCTCTGAGTAGCTCGCCATCAGTTCGTCCTGCGCTTTGCGGGCAGATTCAAACCACGATGCGACGTTTTGCGCGCTCGATTTTGCGGGCACGATCAGCGTGCCGCGCCGATCATTTGGATTGGGTTGGCGTTCGATCAGCCCGGCGCGTTCCAGCCGATCCAGCATCGCGGTGGTCGCGCCCGAGGTCAGCCCGGTGTGCCGCGCGAGTTCGGATGGCGTCGAGATGCCTTTGAAAAAGAGCACCCGCATGCATTCCATGTCCGTTGTGTTAAAGCCCGCCGCCGCATCTACGGCGTTTCTAAATTGGGTCAGATTGACGCCATAATCTCTCACGGCGATCAGGGCGCGTTTTTTTAGTTCTGGTTTTTGAGAATGGGTCATATTGCGCTCTTGACATTATCTTGAAAATCAAGTATCATTATAATGTAAATAAATTTACTGAGATCAAAATCTTAGGATAACTCAAATTCAAATAGGACAAAAAATGAGCGCCAAAACCGATTCAAAAAAAACTCCCCAACAATCTGCCGCAGGATTTACCAACGAAGAAAAAGCCGCTATGAAGGCGCGCGCGCAAGAGCAAAAACTCGAGGCTCGCCTGAGCAAAGACAGAGGCGCCGGCGAAAAAGCCATCGCCGATGCCATTGCGCAAATGGATGCGCATGATCGCGCCCTTGCCAATCGCCTGCACGAAATCGTCAGCGCCAGCGCGCCCATGCTCATGCCAAAAACATGGTATGGCATGCCCGCCTATGCCAACGCGGAGGGCAAAGTGATTTGTTTTTTCCAAGCCGCGAGTAAATTCAATGCGCGCTATGCGACGTTTGGATTCCAACATGACGCGGCGCTTGATGATGGCAACATGTGGGCGACCAGCTTTGCGCTGATCAAGCTAACCTCCGCCGAAGAAGCCAAGATCATCGCGCTTGTAAAGAATGCCGTGAGCTAAAACAAATTTCGATCTTGTAGCAAACGGAGTTCTCAAAGATCTCCGTTTGCTTTAGCTCTCTCACTTCGTCCGCAAAATGATGCCCGTGCTGTGGCGCACCTCGCCGATCTCGCCGCCGTGCGTCGTGTCTGCCATGCTCTGCACGATCTTGCCGCGATACGGTTCTGGCACGTCCTGCGTGCGCAGCCCAAAATCTTTTTCGGCGATCTCGATCAGCAGCGCCGACGGCGAGATGCCATTGGCGCGAATCGAATAAATGCGGCGTTTGTATTCGGCGGCGATCTTTTTGGCGGTGGCGTCATCCAGCACATATCCGCAAATCTCACGCAAAAAGTAGCGCACGATATTCCAGCCGCTGAGCGGTCCGAGCAAAATCTCGCTCTCGATCACGCCAAATTGATCCAGCGGGTGCGCCTCGTAGGTGTCGGCGCTATTGAGCACCGCATGCGAATGCACGCCCGCCGCGTGTGTGCGGTTGGTCAGGCTGACCGGCTCTTTGCTTGGCACCAGCATTTGTAGTTTGTCCGCCATCAGCACATTCACCGGATACGACTCGCGCAGATAGTAGCCGTCGAGCTTGTCATAGTCTTTGTTGATAAACAAATTAAACAGCAGCGCGGTCATGCTCGTGATGCCGCTGCGTTCGCCGATGCCAAGCAGCGTCGTGTTGATGTAGCGCGCGCCGTTGTTGATGCCTTCGAGCGCGTTGATGATCGAGTAGCCACGATCATCATGAAAATGGGTCTCCAAATCAACCAGCGGATAGCGCTCACGCAGCGTCTTGATGCGTTGCGCCACCGTCGCGGGCGTGGCGATGCCGACCGTGTCAGGCGTGCCAAAGCGATGCACAAACGGCGCGATCTCATCGTACACGCCGCACAAGTCATCCAACCGCGTGCGAAAGGCATCCTCGCCGCTAAAGCGCACGATCACGTTGGGATGATTGCGCCGCACATCTTCGATCAGCGCGCGGGCGTTGCGCGCAATCGTCGGCAGGTCTTGACCGTGCTTATGCTTCACGGATTGGTCGGATGTGCCGATATACATGTTGAGCCCGTCCGCGCCCGCCTGTATCGCCGCCTCGACATCCGTCGGATGGCAGCGCACATGCGCCAGCAAAAAGGTGTAACCGCGTTGCACGATCAGCGAGTCGCGCATGCGCTTGACCGCCTCAAAATCTTCGGCTTCTTGCGGGCTGACATTGGGCGCAAATAGCTCGATAAATTTCACGCCATACAAAATCAACGCGCGCGCGATTTCGATCTTGTCCTCAGTGTTAAAAAAATACTTATAGTGGTCGTGCAATATCGAGGACTGCTGGCCTTCGCGCAGCGTCGTATCAATGATCTCGAGCGGGCGCGGAATGTAATTGCTAAACGTAAAGTCGTTCATGAGTAACGAGCGGTATTATGCACACCATCATTTTGTCAATGTCTCATTTGACCATTGAATCATTTTGTCATCATGTCATCTAATTCTTCAATCGCTCAATCTCCCGATCATTCAATCCCTCGATCCTCCAATCTCTTTCGTGAGCACATCCTGTCGTTGCCTGAGTTGATCGAGCAGTTGTTGCCTGTCTTTGAGAATGAAACTGCGCGCGTGTGGACACCTGAGCTTTGCGCGTCACTCTCGCGCGTGTATGTGGTGGGCTGCGGCGACAGCCATCATGCGTCGCTGGCGAGTGAGCTGGCGTTTGAGCAAATCGGCGGCTTGCCCTGTGAGCCGATGACCGCGATGCAGTTTTCGCGCTATGCGTCGGCGTTGGCTGATGTGAATGGCGCTGTGATCGGCGTATCGGTCAGCGGTGGCGTGACCCGCACCATCGAGAGTGTGCTGCGCGCGCAAAAGCGTGGTTTGCGTACGATAGCAATTACCAGCAGCAACACGACGCCCATCGGTCAAGCCGCTCAGCACGTGCTGACTACGCGCGTGCCAGACGTGCCCAATGCGCAAGGTGTCATTGCGCCCGGCGCGCGCTCCTACTTTGCGTCACTGCTGATGTTGATGTTGAGCGCGATTCAGCTCGGCGAGCGTCGCGGCGCGATCAGCGCAGCAGAGGCAACGCGCCGACGGACTCAGTTGCGCCGCATCCCTGACGCGATTCGCAGCGCCATTCAACACACAGATGCCGATGCGCGCGACTGGGCGCAGGCGACACTCGATGCACGCGAGCTGGTGTTTTGCGGCAGCGGTCCGAGCTTTGCCACGGCGTTGTATTGCGCCGCCAAGACGCTCGAGGCGTGCGGCGACCCCGCCATCGGTCAAGACATGGAGGAGTGGGCGCACCTGCAATATTTTGCAAAGGTCGCGGACACGCCGACGTTTGTGATTAGCACGCCGCAATTTGCGGATGCCAGCCGCGCCAGCGAGATTGTCGTCGCCGCGCAGACGCTCGGGCGGCGCGTCAAACAATTTGCGCTGCCACAGATGGACGAGGTGTTTTCGCCATTTGTCAGCGCCATTCCACACATGCTGTTTATTGCGCATCGCGCCGAGCTGATGCACGAGCCCTATTTTCGTGCGTTTGGCGGCGGGCGCAGCATCGAGGGCGGCGGCGGTATCAGCCGCATCCGCACGAGCGAGCTTGTTGC
>CAZVQE010000272.1:0-3697 GCA_964628875.1 uncultured Anaerolineae bacterium | reverse complement strand
ACCCGATCTCGCGCAGCGCCCACGCAAATAGATGATTCATTTCAAAGCACCAGCCCCCGCGACGACGCACAACCAATTTGTCAAAAACTTTGTCGAGGTCGAGGCTGACCTCACGCCCAAGCTGCACGTCGAGATTTTCGTAAGTGATATGTCGCAGATGCGCGCGATGTAATGCAAACAACGTCTTTAACGATACATCGGGCAGACGATCGAATTCGATTTTTGCAAAATATGCTCCAAGTTGCGTCATAACATTGATGATACAAAATTCAGGATTCAGACTACACTTTAGTCAAATGGTTCAACAAGCCACGATCTCATTTTTGCGTAAATATGCTCCATTTGACGCATTAACCGAAACGGAACTGGAAAAATTAGCTCGGTCAGCCACATTAGATTATTTTCCGCGCGGGCGGGTCATCCGCGCGCAAGGTGATGAACCCTCTGCGCACCTGTATGTCGTCAAAAAAGGAAGTGTACGCGTAGGGGTCACCAACGAAACCGGTACTGACATTTTGCTTGATCTGCGTGGCGAAGGCGACACTTTTGGAATCACAGGTTTACTGATGACGGGTCCAAGTTTGATGACTGTGCGCACCGAAGAAGATACGCTGTGCTACCTGATTCCAAAGCAAGTTGTCATGCCGCTGCTGACATCCAACACAAGATTTGGCGAATTTTTTATGCGCGGCGCAACATCGCGCTACCTTGAACGTGGCTTGCGCGAGTTGCAAAATGCTAGCAACCTCAGCTCCACTAGTGACCGATTGCTGTTTACCACGCCCGTGCGAAATCTCATCAAACGCGGGCTTATTTATTGCACACCTGACACAAGCATCCAAGATGCCGCGCGCACAATGCGTGATGCGCGCGTAGGAGCCATCGCAATATGGGACTCAAACGACAAAATGCCGTGCGGGATTCTCACCAACAATGATTTGCGGTCTCGGGTTGTAGCAGAGAATCGAAACACAGCGGACAGCGTATCAAGTGTGATGAGTCAGCCGATCATTACTATCGAGGCTGACGATCTTGCGGTAGAGGCTTTGGTCAAAATGGTAAATCGCAATATTCATCACTTGATTGTTGTTGATGGCAACGCTGACAAAATCATCGGGCTTATCGCAACGCACGATTTGACTTTGCTACAGAGCAATTCACCGCTCCTCATTAGCAAGGAGCTAATGCGGCAAACCACCGTCGCAGGGCTTGCATCGGTCAACAAAAATGCGAGCAATGCCATTCCTCTGCTGGTGCGCGAGGGCGCACGCCCAATGACAATCGGTCGGGTCGTGGCGGAGATGAACGATCAAGTCATCGCGCGCATTTTGAAATTGGCGATCACAGAGCTAGGTGCGCCACCGATAAACTTTTGTTGGGCTGTAATGGGCAGCGAGGGTCGGCGCGAACAAACTTTTAAAACCGATCAAGATAACGCGTTGATCCTAGCACAGCCCGATTCGTCTGAGCAAGCTGACCTAGCACGCGATTATTTTTCACGCATGGCAGATTTTGTTAATGGGGCTTTGCTCGAATGCGGCTTCCCAGAATGTCCGGGCGGCTTTATGGCAAAAAATCCTCGCTGGCGATTGACGGGTGATGAATGGCGTGAACAATTTGCAAAATGGATTAACACGCCCGAGCCCGACGAGGTGATGAACGCCACTATTTTTTTTGATATGCGCGCGGCTGGTGGCGACGCGTCACTGCTCAGCGAGTTGCAATCTGATGTGTTTGAGATGGCGCGACGCAACCGCTTGTTTATGCGACAACTCGCACGATTGGCTGTGCAAAACACGCCACCGGTTGGATTCTTTCGCAATTTATTGCTAGAGCGCAGCGGCTCGCACAAAGGCACATTTGATATCAAACAACGCGGGACTATGCCGATTAGTGATCTCGCGCGTGTGTATGCGATAGAGTTTGATCTGCGCCCTACTAACACAAACGAGCGTTTGCATGACCTACGCGCCAAAAATGTGTTGAATGGCGAATACGTGGGCGAGCTCATAGACGCATTTGAGTTTTTGATGCTGGTGCGGTTGCGACATCAAATGTCACAAGTGAGTAATAACACACGCCCGGACAATTACATCGCGCCTGACGATCTTGGTTCGCTTGATCGCACAACTTTGCGCGAAGCCTTTGATGTAATTAGCACAGCGCAAGCCGAACTCACCGAACGTTACCAATTGGGTCGCACAGGATAGCTATGGCAAAGTGGTTGAATGAAATTTTTAGACGTGCGCCAAACCAAGGTTTGTTGTTGCAAGATGCAGACTACGTTGTGCTAGATACTGAGCTGAGCGGGTTGGATCGCAAGCGAGATCGAATTTTATCTATTGGCGCAATTCGCATGCACGGCACGAGTATTTTGCTTAGTGAAACGTTTGATACGTTTATTTACACCGATCCATCACACGCCGAACCTGCCGTGCGCATTCACGAAATATTGCCATCTGATTTATCGGAAGGGCTCGCGTTGGCTGATGCGCTAAAAAATTTCACATCGCAATTTGTTCGCGAGAGTGATGTGTTGGTTGGGCATTTTTTAAACATCGATTTAGATTTTTTGCAACGCGATCTTAAGGCGTTAAAACTACCTCCGCTTACACACGCACATATTGACACAATGAATGCCGTGAGTTGGCTAGATCAAGCTGGGTACTCTGTCGCTCGCCAAGATGATGGTTCAGTTGCCACGCAACTATTTGACATCGCACGCGCAATGGAAATCGAAGTAGACGAGGCGCATAATGCGCTGGCTGATGCCTACATCACTGCGCGCGTTTGGCAGCAGGTGCAGTCAATATTAAGCGAAGCAGGCAAGCCGCACGTAAATAATCTAGCGCAAAAGTGAGGCGCTCTTTTTGGCAAAAAACTTGTCACCATTGCTGGCAACATACACGCCTAGCAAAATCAAAAACGCGCCAACAATGCGCTCCCAATACAACGTCTCATGTAGGACGACGATGCCAAGCACAAGTCCAACTACAGGGATGAGATACGACACCATCGCTGTGCGCGATGCACCCCAACCTTTGAGCAGCTCAAAATAAAACGCATTGCCTACAGCAGATGCCAACACACCCAGCCATAACACGCCAAGCCACGTCGCCCATTGCGTCGGGATAATAATCGGTTCAATAAACGGCGTAACCATCCACATCGTGATGTCGGCGAGCAGCACCGACGCAGCCGCCTGCACAAAAGTGTGTTGCTTTAAGAGCAACTTGCGCGCCATGACCGCCGAGAGCGCATAACACAGCGACGAGCCTAATTGCGCTAAAACACCGACAAGGTCGCTGTTGCCCGTGGAATTGAAATCGCGCACAACCAACACAACCGCGCCAACAAAGCCAATGATCGTGCCAATCAATTTTGCGGTGTTGGTCGGCTCATCATGCAAAATAAATCCTGCAACGACGACGGTAAACAGCGGCGCGAGTGCATTTAACACAGCGCCTAAGCTCGAATCAATGCGCGTGGTCGCCCACGTCGAAAGCCAGACCGGCAATGTCGAATACACAAAACTCAAAATCGCAAAGTTGCCCCACGTGCGCGCATCGCGCGGGAAGCTGAGCTTTGAGGCGCGCATCAGAGCGATGAGCACAATCGCGCTGAATAAGAAGCGCAACGACACGATCATGAATGGGCCAATCTCGCGCAATGCGATTTTTGCCCATAGAAATGATGA
>CAZVQE010000271.1:0-3712 GCA_964628875.1 uncultured Anaerolineae bacterium | reverse complement strand
TTTGCGATTCAAATGCCGCGGCATCAACCGCATAACGGCTGCGCATAGGCGACACATGGTGATACATCAAGATCGGCGCGTAGAGACTGCCCGTAGGGTCGTGATGTGTTGGCGGTGGATTGCGACCTTGTGACGTGCGCCGTTCATTTGCAGATGGCAAACTAACCGCAGCCATCAAACGCATAAACTGACGTCGCGTAAATCGCATCACACTTAATTTTATGCGCGTTGCACACAAGCGAGCAAACGAGTCTGCACTGCCATATCGAGCGAGGTAATCAAACTCTCGCCGACTAAGATCGCATGCGCACCATAATCCGCCACGCGTCGCACATCTTGCGACGTAAAGATGCCGCTCTCGCTCACCAGTGTTATATCTGTGCCGCGCGTGACGGCGGCACATTTTTCGGTCGTTTGCAGATCCACGACAAAGGTGTGTAGGTTTCGGTTATTCACGCCGATTACCGTTGCGCCCACTCGCAATGCGCGTTCGGTCTCATTCCCATCATGCACCTCAACGAGCGTCATCAGGTGTAGCTCATGCGCCAACATCTGCAAGTCGCGCAACACCGCATCGTCCAGCACGGCGGCGATCAGGAGAATCGCATCTGCGCCTGCCGCGCGCGCTTCGTAAATCTGATACGCATCCACAATGAAAACTCGCCTTTAACAAGGTCGCCTTTGGATGGCGAGGCGCGTTTGACCTCGGCGATCAACGCCACATTGTCATCGGCGCGCCGCAACGCTCGCGCAAAGTCACGCGGAGTTGCACTTTGCTCGGCTAAACGTTGCACTTGCGATAGTGGAACATTTTTTTTGCATGATGGCAACTCAACCTGTCGCTTGTGATTAATAATTTCATCGAGTATGGACGACATACAATTTTCAAAACCGATGATATATCATCACACGCACAACAAATTTTCATCGTGAGTTTGCCAACATTTATTCAGCTCCCCGATCAAGACACGCTGTGCGTCGGTGTATTGTCGGACACACACATTCCATTTCGCATCAAGCAACTGCCCAGCCAAGCGCTACCTAACTTGCAAGGTTGCGACGTGATCTTGCATGCGGGTGATCTCGAAGACCCCGATCTCATCACGCAACTCAGTCGAGTAGCGCCAACTTATGCCGTGCGCGGCAACATTCATTGGCAATACGCGAGTGGCACGCATGACCTCGATCTGCCGCGAGCAATACGCCTGCAGTTTGGCGCGCACCGCATCTGGATGACCCACGGCGATCTCAATTTTCGCTACACATTTGCGGATAAATTGGGCGTCGCTGGTCGGCGCATCGCGCGTAGCGCTGGACTCAAAAACGTCGGCAAACTCACGCTTGATCGCATCAACCAAATCATCATTGAACGCCTCAATCGCGCTCAACCACCGCACACAACACTTACCATTTTTGGACACTCGCACAAAGCCATCGCGCGTCAAATTGGCGAAACACTGTATTTCAATCCGGGCGCCGTATGCGGTGGCGAGCGCAACTCAGCGCCGCCGAGCATGGCGCGCTTGCATCTCAAATTTGATGGCACAATGACCCACGAATGGTTGCCACTCAGTATTGATTAGCATGATCCCGATCAAACTCGAACTCAAAAATTTCATGGCATATCGCAATGCCATCGCATTAGATTGGAGCGGTTTGCATGTGGTGTGTCTGACTGGTGAGAATGGCGCGGGCAAAAGCACTCTGCTCGACGCCATCACCTACGCGCTATGGGGCGAGGCACGCGCGCGGCGAGATGATGAATTGATCGCACAAGGTGAATCTGAGATGCGCGTGGCGCTGATCTTTGGCGAAGGCGCGCAACAGTATCAGGTCATTCGTTCGCGCAAAGTCGGCAAGGCTACGGGCAAAAGCAAAGCTGCGCCATCCAGTAGTGGCACACTCGATTTTTTGATCAAAAATGCCGACGGCTGGACCAGCTTGAGCGAAACAAAGCAAAGCGACACACAACAAAAGATACTCGACACACTCAATCTGACCTATGAGACCTTTGTCAATTCGGCATTTTTGAAGCAAGGTCGCGCAGATGAATTTGCGGTCAAGACCCCTGCTGAGCGCAAAGCGCTACTGAGTGAGATTTTGCGACTAGAGACGTGGCAAATCTACGACGCACAAGCGCGCGACAAGCTCGTGCAGATTGAGCGCGAAGAGAGCAACCGCGCGATTGAGCTGACGACCGTCGAGAGCGAGGTCGAACGCTTGGCAGAATATCAAAGCGAACTCGAGGCAGTCACGCAAACCTTAAAAATTGCCGAGGTTGGATTGCGCGAGAGTGAGGCACAACTGGCAGAATTGCAAACGCGGCGCATCAAACGCGATGCGCTCAATGTGCAATTCAAACAAACTCAAACCGCGCTCACCAATATCGAGTCCGAGATCACGGCGCTCACGCAAGAGCAAAGCACACACAAGCGCGAACTCGACGTATATCAAAATGCCTTAGCGGAGCGAGATGCCATTCAACAAGGCATCAGCGAGCTAACCGCCGCGCGCGCGCAAAACGATACGCTCAATCGCACACTGGCGAGTCTGGTCGAATTGAACGCGCGCAAAAGTAAACTCGAACAGATCATTGGTGACGCGCGGCGAAGCATCGAAACAAAGCGCGATGTATCGCTACGTGCCCTTGATCAACTCAACCAAGTCAAACAAGAAGCCGCTCAAGTAGAACAACAGCTTTCGCGCGCAACTTCTCAATTGGAAACCTTTAGCCAGCAAAGCACAGCACGAGACAGGCTGCTACAGCAACAGCTCGAAATCCGCGCGAAGGTCATCGAAGTCAAGCAACAAAACGACAATCTCAGCCGCGAGATGAAGCTGCAAAAAGATCGCATCAACGGCATTCAAAAAGTGGCGTCTATCTGCCCGACATGCGGGCGTGAGCTAGACACGCAGCAACGCGACTTACTCATCGAGACGTGGACGAGCGAAGGTCGTGAGATGGGCGATTTGTATCGCGCCAATCAAACATTTTTGGGCGAGCTAGAGCAACAACAAAAGGACATCGAAGGCAATCTCAGCACTGCAGATCGCGCTGTGCGGCAGCTCAGCGGCGCTCAAGGTGAAGTCACCCTGTTACAAGAGCGCCTGCAAAAATTGACTCGCGAATCAGCGCGTGAATCCGAGCTCAACTCGGAGCTAGCGCAACACACAGCGACGCTCGCACAGTCAGACTATGCGCATGAGGCACAGGCTGATTTGGTGGAATTGCAGTCGCAACTGGCGCAGCTTGGCTACGACGCGAAGCAGCATGCGCAACTACGTGACGTCGTGCTGCCGCATCTGCAAGTGTTTGACGAACGCAAGGCGCAGCTAGATCGCGCTGAGTTTGCAATCCAAAGCTCGCAGCGTGCGCTCGAAGCTATACAGATTCGCATCGAAAAGACCTCTGCGCAACGCGATGAGACTTCGCGCGCGCTCAGCCAAATTCAACAAGACATCGAGCAACACAACACTGCGCTGATGCAGCTGCCCGAGCAAGAGGTGAAGCGCAACAAATCACGCGATGAATTTTTTGGCGCACAACGTAAGGTCGGCGAAGCCAACCAAAAAATCGCAGCGGTCAAAAACCTCGAATCGAAACGCGCACGCCTGCAAAAAGAACTCGGCGACTTGGCGCAGACAAAATCAATTCACAAAGAGCTGCGTGAGGCATTTGGCAAAAACGGTGTGCCAGCTATGATTATTGAGG
>CAZVQE010000270.1:0-3744 GCA_964628875.1 uncultured Anaerolineae bacterium | reverse complement strand
AATTCAAAATTTTGGCGTGGGCTGCTAACGTAGCGCTGGCACTGCTCTATGGCAACCGCATCGCGCCGCGGTAACCGCCATCCACCGTCAGGATCGTGCCAGTGATGTAATCTGCTGCGTCGCTGCACAAAAACACCGCCGCACGTCCGATATCCTCAGGCGTGCCGAGCCGTCCACGCTGGATGCGTTTGCCGGCAGCTTGCAACTCAGCTTCACTAAAGTGCTGACGCTCACCGGGCGTATCAATCCAACCCGGCGCGATCACATTCACACGAATATTGCGTGGCGCCAGCTCGTCTGCCAGCGCGCGTCCGTAATGATGCACAGCCGCTTTTGACATGGTGTATGCCACCATGCTCGGCAGCGCCATGTCAGCCGTGATCGAGCCGATGATGAGAATGGCGCCTCCACGCGCGTGCGCCACCATTTGATCCGCAGCCGCCTTGCATGTGTGCACTGCGCCCAGCTCAGTGACCTCGATAGTGCGCCTAAAGTCCTGCCAGTCGAGGTCGAGTGTCGTTTGGCGAATGGAAAATGCGGCATTAGCCACCACGATATCTAGCGCGCCAAATTCGGCATAAGCGCGCTTCACTGCTGTTTTGATTTGACCCGCGTCTGACACATCGGCTGGCACAAAAATGGCTTTTTGCCCGAGCGCGTGTATCTGTTGAATGACGCTCTCAGCCGACATAGATTGCTGTGGCAAATCAACGATGACCACATGCGCACCTGCCTGCGCAAAGCAACGCGCAATGCCCGCACCGATGCCGCGCGATGCACCCGTCACGAGCGCAATTTTGTTGTTGAGTGATTGAGTCATTTTATAAATTAGCGTGAGCAATGCGTCGCCTCAGGCGCGTTGATCGGCATGAGTTGCAGCGTAACGAGGCTACGCAAAAACGCGTCCATCTCGCTCGGTCGAATAAAGCGATAGTACCAGTAGCGCCGCGACAAGCCAAAGGGTCCCATTGTTGCGGATATATCACTTCGACGGATGGTCAGCCGTGCTTGGCATCCAGCGGGATCATATTGATCGAGAAAGAACAGTGCCTTTTGCAATTCACCGCTCGGCAGATGCGCAGTTTGCTCTGCAAGGTCGTAACGCACGACGGGCGCTTTGTCGGAGTTGAGCGCGAGGCGAAATAAGCCGCTCCATTCGTAGGGCCAGTAGAGCATCAGATACCAGCCGACGCGCTCTTCCGCGAGCGGTTGCCATTGATCGTCGGGTTCGATGATCGAGATGCGCTCGATGCCCGATAGTGTTTTGAGGCTCGTCATGATGGCGCGGTTTTTGACCCACTTGGCTTGCCACGCGAGATATTGCTCCGCTTGCGCCGCACAAAACGACGCGAACAACATCAGCGCAACAATCGCATACAACTGTGACTTTCGCGCAAAGAGTAGTTCGAGTGCAGTCACGATTAACAAAGCCACAGGAATGCCGATCAGCAATGCAAAGCGCGTCGGCACACCGTGTTGCCACGACTCTTTATTGACTGCGACATACGGCACAAACGACAATACGATGAGTAACAGCACAAACAAGATGTGGCTGATGTTTTTGCGAATGGGCGTCGTGCCTGCCGCATCCTCACGCAGTATCTTAATGCTCAGCGGTAGCGCGATCAACATCACCACCAACACAATCGCCGCGTTTGAGGTTTGCAACGACCACACAAACGGATAAATCAATTCGTCGTATGCAAAGCTAAGCCACGTCTTGATCTTGAGCAAGTTTGCGAGATTGGGCGTGTTGTAACCGATAAACAGCGGCACCGACATCGGAAAGAGCGCGATTCGCACGACCACAAAATACACAATGGGCAACAGTAAATAATCCGCGTGATTTAGCGCAAATCGCGCTAGAGCGTTCATGATGGTCAATGTTTGAGCGCGGCGCGCGCGCCATTCCACAAACTGCAGCGCCACAAAGCCATAAAAAAACGCCAGCAACGACTCAATGTAAAAGCTCGACGCAAAACAAACCAGCGCAGCCACACGCCATACGATACGCTGATTTTCTTCGTGGCGAAAGGCACATAGCGCGCCGAGCAAAAACACCGCCAGCGCCACGCTATAGGCGCTATTTTCGTTGCCTGTCGTGGTTTGATATGCCGGATACACCATCGCAAAAATCGCAAACCACATCGCGCGTGATCTCAGCAGCCAACGCGCCGCAATCAAAAACAACTCAACCGCGCTTGCCATGAGCGCCGCCATTGTCACGATGCGATACGCCACGATGCTCAGCGCCGTGCCACCAAACGCATGATAAAAATAGGCGAGCTGTGGGCGACCCGCGCCGACAAACTCATAGATGTTTAGCTGCCAACGCCCCATCGCCTCATGCACAAAATAGATCACCGCATCGCTGTATAAGCCATCGTTGAGCAGCAATAACGCATGCGCGCAAAATACAGCCAACGCAATCAGAATAATGCGGCGAATCATCGCGGCGATTATAGGCGGCTGACATCCGCTAAAATCTCAGCATCAAATGAATGAGCCTGTGCTGTCTATCGTTGTGCCGATGCACCGCGAAAGCAAAAACGTGCATGCGTTATTTGCTGAGCTGCAACGTGTGTTGCATGCGCAGGTTGAATCCTATGAAATCGTCGCTGTGGATGACGGCTCGCCCGACGACACATGGCAACAGCTCGCACACGCCGCCGAGCGCCTGCCTCAGTTGCGCGCCATTCGACTCAGCCGCAACTTTGGCAAAGAAGCCGCATTGTGTGCTGGTCTCGAGGCTGCACGTGGCGCCGCCGTCATCACGATGGATGGCGATTTGCAGCACCCGCCGACGCTGATCCCGCAGATGTTGAGCGAGTGGCGCAACGGTGCACAAGTCGTCGAAGGTGTCAAACAAGCGCGCGGCGAAGAGACATGGATCAGCAAATGGCGCGCGCAGTTTTTTTACGGCTTGTTCTCACGTTTGTCGGGTTTTAATTTGCAAGCCGCGTCTGACTTTAAGCTCATGGATCGCCGCGCGGTTGATGCTTATCTGCAAATGAAAGAGCGCAATGTGTTCTTTCGTGGCATGAGTGCGTGGGTCGGTTTTCGGCGCGTGCAGTTGCCGTTTGTTGTGGCGAATCGCGCATCAGGCGCATCGAGTTGGTCGCTGAAATCGTTGATGCGACTTGGTTTGACTGCGGTCACTTCGTTTTCGGGCGCGCCGCTGTATCTCGTGCTGATTGGCAGCGTGATTTTTGCCATACTCGCTTTTTTAATGATGTTGCAGACGCTGTATCGTTTCATCATCGGCGACGCGCTGAGCGGGTTTACGACGGTCATCTTGCTTGAGTTGATTATTGGCGCTGTGCTGATGTTTGGCATCGGGCTAATCGGACTGTACCTCGCGCGCATCTACGACGAGGTCAAGGCGCGCCCACGCTATATCGTCGCCGAGACGGTCAGCTCAGCTACCGCGCCAACCACATCGCCTTAGCTGCATTGCTCCAACCAAAATTGCCCGCACGCGCAGCACTCATGCACATGCGCGCATGCTTACGAGATTTTGCTTTTTCGCCGTTGTTTGCGTATGCCTTGACAAGGTTGTAATGTCGAAATGGTTTGATACGTTCAATAAGCGCATGATATTTACCTTCAAAATGCGCGTCGGCAAAGTCAAGCAATTTGAGATGTTGCAGCTCAGTTTGCGTTGCTGCTAGTGGCGACCAGATGCCGCCGCCGTGCATGCGGTAGCTTGCCATCATGCGCGGGATGTAATGCAAATAGCCGTGT
>CAZVQE010000269.1:0-3792 GCA_964628875.1 uncultured Anaerolineae bacterium | reverse complement strand
CGCTTCAGACCTATCTGTGGACGTATGGCTCAGGCAGCGGCTGGTTCGAGGGATGCTTTGGCGTTGGCAATGCGGTTGATTTTGACGGCAACAAATCCAAAGTATTTTTCACGCTGATGTTCGGCAGCTACTTTGGCGATTGGAATGTGCCAAACAATCTCTTGCGTGCGGTGATCGCTCAGGCGGACTATGGTTTAACCGCAGGCTGGGCGGGGCGACCCCATTGGTATTTTCATCCGATGGCTCTCGGCGAGACCATCGGCGAGGGGCTGCGCCGTAGCCAAAACAACGATGGCACTTATCAGCCGACAACAAACTATGTGCGTGGCATTCACACGGCGCTCATGGGCGATCCGACGCTGCGCATGCACATCATCGCGCCGCCGACCAACGTCGTGCAAATCGGCAACACACTGTATTGGCAACCTTCGACAGATGCCGTGCTTGGCTACTATGTCTATAGTGCGCCTTCGCTGGATGGTGTTTTTATTCAGCTCAATAGTCAGCCCGTCACACAGACATCGTTTTCGATTTCGGCGAATGGCGCATCCATTTACATGGTGCGCGCTGTGCGGCTCGAATCGTCACCGAGTGGCAGCTACTACAACCTGAGCCAAGGCGCGTTTACCGCAAATGCACAGGTGACCGCTCAGAGTTATTCTACGAGTGCGCAACTCTTTTTGCCGGCGATTTACGCACAGTAAAACTGTATTACAATTTGTATTACAAATATGACTACTGTGCGATTAACCGTTGAGATGGAACAAAAGCTCAACCTCTTGGCGCGTTTGCGAAATAAATCAAAGACTGATTTGATCAAAGAAGCGCTTGAGTTATTTATTAGCCAACAAGAGTCAGAAGAAGATGGGTTCACCGTTGGCAAAGCTGTATTTGGCAGATACGGTAGCGGTGAGCGTGATCGCTCGGTGACTTACAAGCAGCGCATCAAGAGCAAGCTCAATGCTAAACGCCATACTCATTGACGCAGGTCCGTTGATTGCGTTGTTTGACAAGGACGACGCCTATCATCCTCGCGTGCTTACATTTATCAAAGACAAACGCTATAAATTTGTGACGACGTGGGCAGTGGTCACAGAGGTCATGCACATGCTCGACTTTAGCATCGCAGCACAAACTGATTTTTTGCAATGGATCATGAATGAAGGAGTTCGGATTCACGAATTGGCGCAACATGATCTTGCGCGCGCGATCGAGCTAACTCAAAAATACAGCGACTTGCCGATGGATTTTGCCGACGCTACGTTGGTGATCGCCGCCGAGCAAAATGCAATTCGCCACATCATCAGCCTCGACTCGGATTTTGATATTTATCGCTTGCCAAGCAAAGTCAAAATCGAAAACGTGTTTAGGCGCAATCTCTAACGCACCAACGTCCCCTGCATCGTCCACGAGCCCGCCCAAGTGATCTTGACCTGCGCGAGTCTGCCGCGCCAATCATCGGGCGACTCAAAAAACACCAGCTTGTTTTGCGGAGTGCGACCGCGCCACTTGCCCTTGTGCAATTCCTCAGCCAGCACCTCGACCGTCTCGCCGACATACGTCTGGTTAATCTCGCCGACGATGCGTGCTTGTTGATCTTCGAGCATTTGAAATCGGCGATCCTTTTCTGCATCGCTCACGTCGTCAGTGAGGTTGCGCGCGGCGGTTGTGTTGGGGCGTGTGCTATAGCGCGCAAGGTGGATCACGTCCAAGCGCAATTCCTCAAGCAAATCATATGTGCGCATAAACTGCGTCTCGCTCTCGCCGCAAAACCCGACGATCACATCAGTGGCGATGCACGCGCGCGGCACTTTGGCGCGCACCCGCGCAATCAGTCGGCGATAGTCGTCAGCGGCGTAGCCGCGTCGCATCGCGCGCAACACATCGTCGTCGCCCGCTTGCACAGGCACCTCGATGTGCGGCATGACTTTGGGAATTTCGTTTACAGCGTCCAATAGATCGTCGGTCATCCAGTTTGGATGCGACGTCAGGAAACGAATGCGTAGCAACCCCTCGATATCGTTGAGCCGACGCAACAGCGCGACAAGCGGCGTATCCAGCGCAATTTTTTGCGACGGGTTGCCACTGGCAGCGCCCGGATTAAACGCGCGAATCTTGTAGTCGTCGCCCAACAGATCGTAGCCGTAGCGGTCTACGATTTGCCCGAGCAACGTCACCTCGCGCACGCCTTGCGCGACGAGCGACTCGACCTCGCGCACGATCTCATCCATCGGGCGACTGCGCTCGACGCCGCGCTTAAATGGAATGATGCAAAACGTGCATGCGTGTGAGCAACCCAGCACGATGGGCACGTTGGCGCTGACGTGTTTGCCGATCTCGTTTGACGGCAAGCGCAATGCCGTCGTATCGCCATCCTGCAATGCAAACCTCGCGCTCGTCTCGCGCTCACTTAGCGCTTTGCCTTCACGCTGCAACAAAAAGTCAATCATCGGCGCAGGCTCACTCGGCGCCATAAACACATCTACAAATGGCATCGCATTTCGCAACGGTGTGTTGCCACGCACACCGACGAGACAGCCCATCACACCGATCACCGCGTTTGGATTGCGCTCCTTCATTGGCTTGAGCATATACAGATAGCTGGTGGCTTTATCCTCGGCGCTTTGGCGCACGACGCACGTATTGACGACGCACACGTCAGCGGTCTCCCACGTCGGCGATTGCTCCAAGCCAAGTTTTTCCATCTCTGACGCGAGACGCTGCGAGTCCGCGTCATTCATTTGGCAGCCAAAGGTGGAGATGTGATACTTGAGTTTGCTCATGTGAATGAGGTTGCAGGCGGCAGTGTATTTTGCGGCGGTAACTTTGGCGCGATAAAGCTACGATACGCCAGCGTCCATGCGGCTGAGCCAAAGGCATTGCTCACGCTGCCGATCAGCGCGGCGATGATGGCGATCAGCACTGTTGAGCAAGTGCCGATCCCAAAGAGCGCTGGCAATGCTGTATTCAAGTCTGTTTGTGAAGCCGCAGCACCAAAAACACCCAAGAAAACGGGCGCAAGCAAGGCGATTGCGATGACACCAATTGCAATTCCCACGATAACGCTAATGAACCACAAAATCAAACCCAAAACAAATGCCTGACTCAAATTGGCGCGAAAGACTTGCCAGCCGCGCGATAAACTGCCGACTGTTGAAGCGCCCTCGAGCATGATTGCGCGCTCGGCAAAAAGTCGCGTGATGAGCATAAAAATTTGATACACGCCAAGTAAACACGACAGACAAATAAACACCGCAAAAAATGGTGAAACAGAGACAAAAATCTTTTGCCAGTCAAGATCATTCAGTTGGTTCAAAAAGTCTGAATTTTGACTAGCTAACATCGCACCGATGCCAATGACGCCCGCCAGCGTCACGATGCCAAAAATCATCATCGGCAGCTGCAGAATAAAATTCATGCCAAACAACCGCCCAAACTGCGCGCGCGCCGCCGCCCATGCGCTACGAAATGATGTGCGACCACCATCCTCGACTTGTTGCACACCTGCGACGAGCGCGCCACGTCCCAATATGCCAATGATCCATGCGACAAGACCGATCACCACAGATATACAAACCAGAGCGATAAGCCCGCCAACAATCGCTTGACCGTATGTCTCAAAAAATTGGCGTAACGCTTCTGTATCCAGATTGAAATCACCTTTTGGCGTACTGCTGGTCGAGGTTGACGAAGACATGTTGAAGCTGCCAGTATTAAAGTTGCCGCCGCCGGCGCACGACGCGAGCAAACCCAAAAACCACAAAATTTTGTTGCGCCATACAATCTGCCACG
>CAZVQE010000268.1:0-3795 GCA_964628875.1 uncultured Anaerolineae bacterium | reverse complement strand
GCGGGGTCTGATATTGCAGTCATACACGGACTACTTCGCTCAAAACACGTTTGCCAATCGCAGGCTTTAGGTTGTCTTCCATTACAAGGTCAATTTTTAAGCCCGTTAATTGACTCAGTTGATCTTCCAATTCAATAAACTGAATCAAGGTCGGCGAGCGCTCAAAATTGACCAATACATCGAGATCGCTGTCTTTTCGTTGTTGTCCGCGTACATATGATCCAAACACGCCCAAGGACTTTACGCCAAACTGTTCGCGCAACTCGGGCAAGTGTTGGTGCAAGATTTCCAAGTATCGTTTATACGCTGTGCCCATCTCGATGAAAATCTAGTGTGTTTTTATTTTTACTTCCGCATCACCTTAGCGGTGTCTAGCACGGCATGCACGATCTTGTCGTAGCCTGTGCAGCGGCATAGGTTGCCCGAAAGCCAGTAGCGCACTTCATGCTCGGTCGGGTTTGGATTTTTGTCGAGCAGCGCCTTTGCTGCGACGATAAAGCCGGGCGTGCAGATGCCACATTGCAACGCCGCGTCTTTGAGAAAGATTTGTTGCAGCGGGTGCAGTCCATCGCTCGACGCGATGCCCTCGATCGTTGTGATCATTGCGCCCTCTGCCTCGACACCCAGCACGACACACGAGTTGACCAGCGCGCCATTCATAATTACATTGCATGCGCCGCAGTTGCCATTGTTGCAGCCCTCTTTTGCGCCGGTCAGATTGAGCACATCGCGCAACACTTCGAGCAGACTTTGGCGTGGCTCGCACAAAAATTCGACGGGCTCGCCATTGATATTTGCGTGGACGACAGTTTTATTTGACATGTGAGTATGTGTTGTTTGAATTTATCCGTGTGTGTTTTACGATTGTGCGCGATTTACGGCGATATCGAGTGCGCGCTGTAGCAGCACGCCCACGAGATGTTTGCGCTGCTCGGCTGTGCCACGCATATCGGTAATCGGTTTCGCGGCTTCACGCGCGGCGGTCATCGCGGCTTCAACGGCTTTAGCATCGCCGACTTTTTTGCCGGTGAGCATTGCTGCGGCTTCGTGCGCCAGCAACGGCGTGGGCGCTACTGCACCGAGGACAACGCGCGCCGATTGGATCACATCGCCATTCAACACAACCGCAAGGGCGGCGCTGGCAACGGCGATATCCATCTCGTTGCGCGGGATAAAGCGTAGATAGCCCGCGCCAAATCCTGCGGAAGCGGCAGGCACGCGCACGGACACCAGCAATTCACCGCGCTGCAAACAACTCTTGCCGGGCGCGATACAAAAATCTTCGGCTTTGACTTCGCGGTAGCCATTAACGCCTGCGATGGTGCAGACTGCATTGTGCGCGATCAGCGATGGGATCGCATCTCCCGCTGGCGAGGCGGTGCATAGATTGCCGCCGATCGTTGCGCGACTCTGGATGGCAGTGCCTCCGATTAATGAAAAGCCATCCACCACACCTGCAAAATCCTTGCGGATGCCAGCATGACGCGCGAGCGTTGCGCATGGCACTGACGCGCCGACGACTAAATCTTTTCCGCTCTCGTATTTGATTTCGTTGAGCGCCGGTATTTTTTTGATGTCTACTACAAATTTGGCGCTGCGGCGACCCTCGCGCAATTGCACGATCAGATCGGTGCCGCCCGCCAACGCGCGCGCTTGGTCACCTTCGCGATTGAGGACAGCGACCGCTTGCTCAATAGTCGAAGGGCTGAGATAGTCGAAGGCTTGCATACTTGAAATATAGCATTAAACGGCGGTTAGCGCTATTGAGCCATTAGAGATTCCTTGTAAAAGTCCGTTCGCTGAGCCTGTCGAAGCGAACCATGCACAAAAAGCCACCCATATAATCATCATGTGGCAACAACGCCTGAGAATCGCCCTGTGTCGGGCGAAATGCAACCTGAAGATGATGGCGCGCTCGACCGCGCATTGCGTCCGCAAAAGATTGATGATTTGATCGGTCAAGATCGCGTGCGTGACAATTTGCGCATACTGATTGCTGCGTCACTGGGGCGTGGCGAGGCTCTGGATCATGTGTTGATCTATGGCCCACCCGGACTTGGCAAGACGACGCTGTCGCACATCATTGCCAATGAGATGGGCGCAAACCTGCGCGTCACCTCTGGTCCCGCTATCGAACGCGCGGGCGATCTGGCTGCCATCTTGACAAACTTGCGCGCCAATGACGTGTTGTTCATAGATGAGATTCACCGACTCAATCGCGTGGTCGAGGAGGTGCTGTATCCGGCGATGGAGGACTATGCGCTTGATATCGTGATTGGCAAGGGTCCGAGTGCGCGTAGCGTGCGCCTCAAATTGCCGCCGATTACCGTGATCGGTGCGACAACGCGCTTGGCGCTGATGACGGCGCCACTGCGCGCGCGATTTGGCGCGACCTTTAGAGTTGATTTTTATCCGCTCGACGCGATGCAGCAGATTGTGAATCGCGCCGCGCGTATGCTTAATTCACCCATAGATGCCGACGCAGCAACGGAGGTGGCGCGACGCGCGCGTGGCACGCCCCGTGTGGCATTGCGTCTGCTCAAGCGCGTGCGCGATTTTGCGCAGGTGAAAAGCACATCAGCCGACAAACGTATCACCGCACCGCTTGCGCGTGAGTCGCTGACGTTGCTAGAGGTGGATCCGCTTGGACTCGATGATCTCGACCGTCGCGTGTTGCATGCCATCATTGATAAATTTAATGGCGGACCCGTTGGCTTGGAGACGATTGCGGCGAGCATCAGCGAGGAGAGCGACACCATCATGGATGTGGTTGAGCCATATTTGTTGCAGCTTGGCTTTTTGGATCGCACTCCGCGCGGACGTGTGGCGACTGCGCGCGCCTATGAGCATCTCGGCATTCCTTACACACCGCCGATTCAGCAGAATCTGTTATGAGCCGAGCGATTTTGTGCGGCTAAAATCTGAGCTATGTTGAATGACGAGGGGACATCGGCGACATCAACGCAGGCGCGTGTGTCATTGTTTGATCGGCACAATTTGTTGTTGCTGGCGGTTGCGTTTGGCGCGTTTTTGATTGATCATCTGAGCAAGCGGCTGGTCGAAGCCAATATGGATCTGTATCAAACAATTCCGATCTTGGGTCCGTATTTTGGCTTTACGCGCACACAAAATACAGGCGCGGCGTTTAGTTTGCTTACAGGCGGAAATTACTTTTTTATCGTGGTGGCGTTGATTGTCACGGGTTTCATTCTGTATTACGCGCCGCGTCTGCCGGCGAGTGATTGGCAGTCGCGTGTCGGGCTGGGTTTTCAGCTTGGTGGCGCGCTGGGTAATTTATTTGATCGCCTACGACAAGGCTATGTCACCGATTTTTTGCATGTGCAAATACCTGAGATTGGTTTTGATTGGCCCGTATCAAACATCGCCGATATTTGGATTTTTACAGGTGTTGTCATCTTGCTCATCCTGAGCTATAAACGTGATCGCGCCGCCGCGCGATAAGCTAAATTCAAAAACAAACTGCCCATGAATCTAGATGAACTCATCCCGCTGCTTGCAATTGCAATTGCCGCCGCAACACCGATTGTGTTTGCCTGTATCGGTGAGACCATCTCCGAACGCGCAGGCGTAATCAATCTGTCCGCCGACGGTACGCTGTTGCTGGCGGGCATGAGTGGCTTTGCGGCTGCACAGTGGAGCAATAGCATTTGGGTTGGCTTTGCGGCTGCGGCTTTGGTGGGCGCGTTGATTGCGCTGATTGTCGCTTTTGGTGCGATTACATTGCGCCAGTCACAGATCGCCATCGGTTTTGTGTTGGCGCTGCTGTGCACGGAT
>CAZVQE010000267.1:0-3796 GCA_964628875.1 uncultured Anaerolineae bacterium | reverse complement strand
GCACTGATTGAGCTTTCGCGGTCTTTGAGAATCAAATAAGGTCATTCTGAGCGACTAAAAGGAGCGAAGAATCTCTATCGCAATTAGTACGCAACAGAGATTCTTCACTGCGCTTCACTTTGTTCAGAATGACCCTTCAACTCCACTTCACAACGGCTTTGATGACGCCATTTTCTGGTTTGAGCCATTCGGGGAATTGAGCAATGAGCGTGTCGGCGCTCGCGCGGTGCGTGATCCATGCGCGCGTGTCTATCTGACCGCCGCGGATCAAGTCAATCGTCTGTGTGAAATTTTGCGGCTGTGCGTTGCGTGAGGAGAGCAGCGTGATCTCGCGCCGATGTAGATGCGGATCATGAAAAGTAATATCGCTCTGCACTAATCCAACAAACACAAGTCTGCCACCATGCGCGACAAATTGAAAGGCTTGCATCATCGAGGCGGCATTGCCGGTTGCGTCAAATACGAGTGTCGGCAGGTCGTTATTTGTGAGTGGGTTGATCTTGTGAATGGCATCCGTATCCACCACAACTGTCTGCGCATTTTTGTGGTGCGCGCGCACAAAACTCAGTCGCGCTTCGTTTACATCCATCACGATGAGATTGCGCGTATGTTGCTTCGCAAACTCGATCACACTTAGTCCAATTGGACCCGCGCCGATCACAAGTGTCCATTCATCTGGATGCATCTGCGCGCGATCTACGGCATGCGCGCCAATGCACAGCGTCTCGACCAATGCAAGCTGCTCAAACGACAGATCGTTGGCGACATGCAATTTGTGGGCTGGCACGCAGATCACGTCTTGCATGCCGCCGTCCACATGCACGCCGAGCACCGAGAGCGACGTGCAACAGTTTGTTTTGCCGGCGCGACACGCCACACACTGACCGCAATTCAAATACGGCTCTACTGAGCAACGGTCGCCAACCTTGATGTGGCTAACGCCTGCGCCAAGCGCGATGACCTCGACACCTAGCTCGTGCCCCAAGATGCGCGGATACGTAAAAAACGGCTGCTTGCCGCGATAGCCATGCAAATCGGTGCCGCAGATGCCGATGCTATCTACGCGCACAAGCGCGTGACCAGCTGGCGAGGCCGTCACATCGCTGACGTTCAAATTCTCAAAAACAAAAGGCTCAACTAATCGAATCGCACGCATGGCTTTATTTTATGCGGCAAACGACGAAGAATCTCTAGCGCGTCAATACGCGCACTGCGCAGGGATTCTTCACTCCGCTGCGCTGCGTTCAGAATGACTCTGTTATCAAGAAAATTTAAGGTTCGCTACATATTTGCAGCTTGACAAATATGAAAATAGTCTTAAAATGAAACCGATTTCATGAAATCGGTTTCAGCGTCCATGCAGATGCGATCCAAACAAGATCGAGTGTTTATTCCAAGAGACACTGCGACGATTCATGATGTTGCGCG
Organism: uncultured Anaerolineae bacterium; assembly: GCA_964628875.1. Lineage (GTDB taxonomy): Bacteria > Chloroflexota > Anaerolineae > J036 > Brachytrichaceae > AQU-03. Next base: position 2,368 of record CAZVQE010000267.1, on the reverse strand, counting down.
GCAGGCGCGTGTGGCGCCCGCCACTGTCAGCCGCGTGATTAATGGCACTGCGCCGGTCAGCGACGCCACGCGATCGCAGGTGCTGAAAGCCATCTCTGATCTCAACTTTGTGCCTAGTCCGTCGGCGCGCAAGCTCTCGATGGGCAAAACGATGACGATTGCTTGCATCGTGCCATTTTTTACGCGCCCGTCGTTTGTTGAGCGACTGAGCGGCGTGGTCAGCACCATCGAAGAGAGCAACTACGAGGTCGTGGTTTACAACGTCGAGACCGAAAAACGTCGCAATTGGTGTTTCAACGAAGTGCCGCGTCCGGATCGTTGTGACGGTGTGATCGTCATGTCAATGACACCAAATGATTCGGACTATGCTTCACTCGCGCGCTACGGATTGCCGGTCGTGCTGGTAGATGGTTTTCATGAGGCATTTGCGTCGGTCAGCGAAGATAGTTTTGCAGGGGCGCAAATTGCAATTGAGCATTTGGTGCAGCTCGGACATAAGCGTATTGGTTTTATTGGCGGTCCGCTGCAAGACACGTTTAATTTTCAGGCGACCTCGACGGCGCGTCGTCTCGGCGGCTATCGCAGAGCCATGTCTGAGGCTGCCTTTGCGATTGACGACGATCTCATTTGCATAGACAACCTATTTGCCATCGGCAAAAAGAGCATCGAAATTGCCGGCGAATTTACGCGCCAGCTCATGGCAGTAGACAACCCACCGACCGCTATTTTTGCCTCCAGCGATATCCAAGCTATCGGTGTAATGCAAACTTTACGCGCCATGAATATTCGCGTGCCAGAGGATGTGTCGGTGGTTGGCTACGATGACATCGAGCTGGCAGAGTATTTGCAACTGACTACTATCAATCAGGCGCTGCGACTGTCAGGCGCGATGGGCGCGCAAAAACTACTTAGCATGTTGGGCGTGACGCCTACAGATCAGGCAAATGTACCTTCGAGCATGCACTCGCATGTTCCATTGAAGTTAGTTGTGCGCGGCACAACCGCTCAATCGGCGACAGAAGCATCAAACAAATTTTGAACCCTATTTGCAACCACAAATGCAATCTACCAAATCTAATTTACCGATGGAGGAGAACTAAAAAAATTACAACTCAACATTTTGTTAGCCGACCAACCAATCTTTATTCTGTGTGTTTTCCAAATTTACTAAAGGGAGAAATATGACAAATTACAAGTTATTTAGCTTGGCTGCTGCAGTGGCAATGACACTTGCCGCGTGCGCCAGCCCCACGCCGACAGCAGCGCCAAAGCCAACCGCAGCGCCGGCACAACCAACAGCGGCTCCTGCGCAACCAACCGCTGCCCCGGCACAACCCACCGCAGCGCCAAAGCCGACTGATGTGCCAAAGCCAACAGCCGCTCCTCGCGCCGCAGGCAGCAGCCCGGGCGCAGAGTATGACGCCGCGCTCAAGGGTGAGTACAAAGGCAAGAAAGTCATCGTTGATGGCGCATTCAGCGGCGAAGACGCCGTACGCTTTAACGCGGCGATGAAGGACTTTTCTGACAAGTCAGGCATCACTGTCGAATATATCGGCACCAAAGAGTTTGAAAAGAGTATCAACATCGCCGTAGATGCTGGCAAGGCGCCAGACATTGCGGATTTCCCGCAGCCCGGTTTCATGGCACGCTTCGTGGCACAAGGCAAAGTAGTTGACCTCGGCGACAAGCTCGACATGGACTTCCTCAAGAAGAACTATGGCAAGAGCTGGCTCGACATGGCGACCATGAAGAACAAAGACGGTAAGGCGATCATGGCTGGCGTGTGGCAACGTGTGAACGGCAAGTCGCTCGTGTGGTATCCAAAGCCCGCTTTTGACAAAGCCGGTTACAAGGTACCTACCACATGGGCTGAGTTGGTTGCACTACAAGAGCAAATCAAGAAAGACGGGGATGCGCCTTGGTGCGTTGGAATCGAATCCGGCACTGCCACAGGTTGGGCGTTTACCGACTGGGTCGAGGAGATGATGCTCCGCACCACCACCCCTGAGAACTATGACAAGTGGGTTTCAAACGAGCTCAAGTTCAACAGTCCAGAGGTCAAGAAAGCCGTCGGCGAAGTCGCCAAGATTTGGTTTGACGACAAGAACGTGCTGGGTGGACGCAAAGCCATTGCTGTGACCAGCTTCGGCGACGCGCCAAAGCCGATGTTTGACAAGCCTGCGCCAAAGTGCTGGCTACACAAGCAAGGCAACTTCATCACTGCCTTCTTCCCGAAGGATGTCAAAGAGAGTGATTACGACTTCTTCTACATGCCGGGTCTTGATCCAGCATATGGCAGCCCAGTCTTGGTCGCTGGCGACATCATGGCGATGTTCAATGACCGCCCAGAGGTTCGCGCAGTCATGCA
>CAZVQE010000266.1:0-3801 GCA_964628875.1 uncultured Anaerolineae bacterium | reverse complement strand
GGCGGCGTTGATGCTGTATGCATTGAGAATGACTTTGATCACCCACACACGCTGACGGGTGGCGCAGAGATCGTTGCGGCGATGACGCGCATTGCAAGTGAGGTCGTGCGAGAGGCGCACATGCCGGTTGGCGTGGAGGTCTTGCTCAATGATTGGCGCGCCTCGCTCGCGGTCGCACAGTCGAGCGAGGCGCAATTTGTGCGGCTCGACTTTTTTGTGGATCATGTGCGTATTGCGGCGGGTGAGATCAAGCCTGACCCCGCAGCCATCATCGCCTATCGCAGGCAGATCAAGGCTGAGCATGTTGCGCTATTCACCGATATACAGGTGAAATACAGCCAGTTGCTAGAACCGAGCAAGAGTCTAGCGACCTCAGCGCAGCAGGCGATGGCGCAGGGCTCTGACGCATTGATTGTCACTGGTACGCGCACGGGCGAGCCACCCAGCCTCGAAGATTTGCGCGGGGTGCGTGATGCATGCAGCGATTTTCCGATTCTCATCGGCAGCGGTACAAACCCCGACAATGTGGCATCTCTGCTGGGCGTTGCGGATGGCGCGATCGTTGGCTCGGCGCTCAAAGCCGAGTATGCGCCAAATGTGCCGGTGACACTTGAGCGCGTACGGCGACTCATTGCCGCCAAAAATTCATTTTGAGTTTACTTTTTGTCGTAAACTTTTTGATATGCGCAAACTCTTATTACTTGTGATTTTGTTGACGGCGTGTTCGCCAGCCCCATCACCGACGAGCGCGCCGACAATAGCATTACCTTCACCGACGGCGACTGCCATTCCAACAAACACCGTCGCGCCAACTAATACGCTGGCACCAACGGCAACGCCTCAACCGACTGCGATACCGATTCCACCTCACCCGCTGAGTATCGAAGCGGCACGAGCACGCCGCTACGAAGGGAGCGACCTCAAAATAGAGCAAACGTTACCAGCAGGCTCAAACTATTCGCGCTATGTGGCCTCATATCAATCCGATGGGTTCAAGATTTTTGGCTTGTTGACGATCCCAACAACGAAGAAGCCTGAGCGTGGATTCCCGATGATTGTGTTTAACCATGGCTTTATTCCGCCGAATGTGTATCGCACGACCGAGCGCTATGTCGCCTATCAGGATGCATTTGCGCGCGCGGGCTACATCACGTTTAAGAGTGACTATCGCGGACATGGCAGCAGCGAAGGCAGCTCGCGCGGCGGCTACGGCAACAACGATTACACGACGGATGTGATGAATGCATTGGGTTCGCTAAAGCGGCACCCGGATGTGGATGTAAATCGCATTGGCATGTGGGGGCATTCGATGGGTGGCTATATCACGCTGCGGGCGATGGTGCTCAGCAAAGATATCAAAGCGGGTGTCATTTGGGCGGGCGTTGTGGCGTCGTATCCGGATTTGATCGAGCGCTGGCGGCGCAATCAAAATGTGTTGCCGTCGCAGGCACCACCGACGGCGCGGCGCTGGCGCGATGATTTGATTGAGCAATTTGGCACGCCTCAACAAAACCCAAAGTTTTGGGACTCGATCTCTGCCAATGCATTTCTCAATGAAATCTCTGGACCTGTGCAGTTGCAACATGCTAGTGGCGATCACGATGTGCCGATTGAGTTTTCGGAGATTTTGGTCAAGCAAATGAACGCCGTAAACAAACCGGTTGAGTATTTTAGATACGAAGGCGACGATCACAACATCGCCGCAAATCTTGGAGTTGCGTTGCAGCGCTCGGTGCAGTTTTTTGATAAATATCTCAAATGAGTTTTTCGCCTGCGCAGTTTTTTGCGGATTGGGCGCGCATCGGCGCCACATCGTTTGGCGGTGGCGCTGCTACGCAAACGTTGATGATGCGCCAGTTTATTGATCACGATCATCTTATCACGCACGAGGAGTATGTGCGTTACAGCGCCATTGCACAGCTCACGCCGGGTGTGTCCTTGTTTGCGATTGCAATCCTCATCGGTCAAAAGGCGGGTGGTTTGCGCGGTAGTGTGTTGGCGTTGTTTGGCTTGGCGCTACCTAGCTCGCTGATTACTGTGACGATGAGCGCGATTTACGCTACGTTCCGAGACGTTCCCGTTGTGCAATCGGCTTTACGCGGCGCTGTGCCTGTGATTGTGGGTATCTCGCTGTTTTTAACGGTGCGCTTGACTATGCCGATTTTGCGCGACATGGCGCAGCGCAGCACATTTGCTGTTTTGGTTGGCATAGCGGTCATCGTGCTTAGCGCAATCCTGACGCTTTTCGGTGCGCCAGTCATCGCGCTATATGCGCTCGGTGCAATGACCTGTGCGTTGTTGTATTGGCGTTTGCGCAGCCTGATGATGTAGTGATGGATTGGCTCTACTTTTTTTGGCTATTTCTCAAAGCGTGCTTGTTTTCATCGGGCGGGCGGGGACCGTTGCCGATTTTGCATGAGGATTTTTTGCGAATGGGTTGGGCGACGGATCAACAATTTGCCGAAGCCGTCGCGGTCGGCGAAATCAGCCCGGGTCCGACGGGATTGTGGATTGTGAGTCTTGGATTTTTAACGGGCGGCTACTTTGGAGCTGTGCTGTCTTTGGCTGCGTCATTTTTGCCGCCGTTTGCGGTTTTGGCGGTCAATCGCATCTACGCGCGCGTCAAAGGTTACGCCGCGACGCGCGGTTTTGTGCATGGTTTGACGCTGGCAATCAATGCGATTGGCATGGTTGCGCTGGTGCGTGTGTGGGCTTCGACGCAGATTCAGTGGGTGTCTATCGCCATTGCACTTGCTTGTTTTGGATTGTCATTTGTGCGGCGCGTGCCGATGTGGGCGATGTTGCTCGGCGGCATGGCGCTTGGCGCAGTGTTTTTGTGATCACATTTGTCATTCCAAATGCAGTGAGGAATCTTTCGACAGTCATGCAACAGAGATTCCTCGCATTCGTTCGAAATAACAAAGGTTACGCCATCAACGTTCCAAGCCACTTACGGGCTTGAGCTTCGTCCCAATTTTTGCGGCGCGCATAGTCGTTCATCTGATCCACGCTGATTTTGCCGACGCCAAAATAGCGCGCGAGCGGATGCGCAAAATACAACCCGCTCACACTCGCGCCCGGCATCATCGCGTAATTTTCGGTGAGTTGCATGCCTGCATTTTGCTCGGCGTTGAGCAACGCAAAGATGGTCGCCTTTTCGCTGTGGTCGGGGCTTGCGGGGTAGCCCGGCGCTGGGCGAATGCCGCGATATCGCTCAGCGATGAGATCGTCATTGGTCAAATTCTCTGTGCCACCGTAGCCAAAGTCAGCGCGCGCCTGACGATGCAGATACTCGGCAAACGCCTCAGCCAAACGATCCGCGAGCGCCTCAATCATGATGGCGTTGTAGTCGTCGCCGTTTTGTTTGAATTGGGCGACGAGCTCGCGCACGCCGTGACCCGCCGTGACAGCAAACGCGCCGATGTGATCGGGCAGGGCGGTTGATTTTGGCGCGATGAAATCAGCTAACGCGTAATTGGCGCGCTCGTCTTTTTTGTCGGCTTGTTGCCGCAATGTATGCAGCACGCTTTGCACGTGCGTGCGCGATTCATCCGAATAAATCTCGATGTCGTCGCCGACGCTATTGGCGGGGAACATGCCATACACGCCCTTTGGCGCGATGGCTTGCAGCGCGACCGAGCGACCATTGACGCGTGTCACGGTCTTGGTGTCAGCCACACGCTTGAGCAATTTTTGCGCGTCATCAAAGAGTTTGCGCGCCTGCTCGCCGACGACCTCATCGCTCAAAATGTTTGGATAGTTGCCGTGCAATTCCCACGCGGCAAAAAATGGCGACCAATC
>CAZVQE010000265.1:0-3831 GCA_964628875.1 uncultured Anaerolineae bacterium | reverse complement strand
TATCTCTGCGCTGAGCGACCGATTCAAAATGTAACGCACCGTCTGCCCCATGTCGCGCCCGTCGCTCTTGGCGTCCACGCAGTGTTGATTAAAGCCCCAATAGTCGCCCGCACCGAGCATGTCAAATCCGGCTTGTACCGTCGTGCGGCATAGGTCGAGACCGCCGTCATGCGGCGCGCGCGCGACCTCAGGCGCGTCACCATAGGCGATGCCATGATGAAATGGATCAGCAGTGCCAACCACCACCGCGCCTTCGTTCACCAACTGCTGTAGCTCGACGATGCCGCGCAATAGATGCGGTCGCCCGCCGCACAGATACGGATAGCGCACAATCAACTCAGGCACAGGCTGACCCACGGCATGGCGACGTTTGGCTTCGGCGTCCCACAAATACTGAAACGCCAGCATCGAAAACTCGGTCTTCCACTCATCGCCCGTGCCGACGATGCCCTGCCCCTGCATGCCCCATTTTGCCTCGCGGGTGACATCGGCGCCCTGCGCCACTCGCACACGCGCGGCTTGTAGCTCGTCCGTGCGCGCATGCAACACGCCGACACCCAGCACTTTTTTAGCGCCGCTATTCATGCAGGCGCGAATGGCAGCTGCATAATGCGAACCGCACACTTCGATCTCAAGATGCGGAAAAATAATAGCACCACCCGCGCGTAACACGTCTGCAAAGTCCCATTTGCCATGCGCCGAATCCAAAACATGATATGCGCCTGCGTCGCCGAGCGCGGCGTTTTTTGATTTGATAATCGAATAAAAATCGGGGATGTCTGTTCGCGTTGCCATGATATGCTCCTCATCAGATTTTATTACGGCTTAAGGTGTTATTTACATGAAGATTTTTGTCACGGGTGCAAATGGATTTATTGGCGGACACGTCGCGCGCAAACTAATCGAACGGGGTCATGAGATCGTGTGTCTCGTGCGCGATCCCGCACGCGCAGACAAGCTCGCACAGGCTGGAGCCGCATTAGCCAAAGGCGACATCACCGAGCGTGACAGCATGGTCGCGCCGATGCGCGGCTCAGATGTTGTGTTTCACCTCGCCGGCTTGTATGTCATTGGCAACCACGACGCCAACAAGCTCCAAGCCATCAACGTGGACGGCGCGCGCAACACACTCCAACTTGCGGCTGAGCTGGGCGTGCCAAAAATTATTCATACCAGCACATTGGCTGTGTTTGGCAACACACACGGCAGCGTGCCGGACGAGAGCTATCGCATCGGCATCAAAGCGCTGGGTTCAGAGTATGAGCGCTCCAAATGGCGCGCGCACTATGAGGTGGCAGAGCCATTGCAAAAGAAAGGCGCGCCGCTCATCATCGTTCAGCCGGGCGCGGTTATTGGCCCCGGCGACTACAGCCCGTTGCGCGGCATCTACAAGTTTTATTTGAATCGGATGCCGATCATGTTTGGCGCTGACTCTGGCGTGTGTTGGGCGCATGTCGAGGATACGGCTGAGGCACATGTGATGGCGATGGAGCATGGCAAGCTCGGCGAAAACTACATCATCAGCGGGCCACCATTGACGTATAAGGCGGCCATGCAACGCTGGGAAAAACTAATCGGCATGCCTGCGCCCAAACTATGGGCGCCGAACGCAATGGCAAGTCTGACATCAAAGATACTCGGTGTCGGTGAACGCATCGGCATCAATGTGCCAGATTTATCATCCGAAGGGCTTGCATCGCTCGCGGGCTATACGTTTTATGGCAGCAATGCCAAAGCTTTGCGCGAATTACATTGGCAGCCGCGCGATCTCGATGAGACGTTTAAGGAGACGCTCAAATGGGAACTCGCGCAGATGAAGTGAGATTAGCTTGATGTGCGACTCGTGCAGTTGCGTAAAAGATAAAATGTCATTCTGAGCTTCCAAAGGAAGCGAAGAATCTCATATTGATGAGACAGAGATTCTTAGCTGCGCTATGCTTCGTTCAGAATGACATTTTTTTCACTCACACAAATGACGCCGACAGCGCAAACAGCGTAATCGCCGCGTAATACGTACTCAGCACGATGAGCTGTTGGCGCGGCAAATTGCCGGCATAGACAAATTTGTTGAGCGCCAACACAAAGTCGGAGATGTAAAACAAAAGTGCGCCCGCTGCGATCAGCGCCGTCCACGTCGCAAATGACGCCAGGTATGCTGACCACGCGTTGTAAACCATGAACGTGATCACGACGACGTAAATCAACACAGGCGCTTGCAATTTGCCAGCACCGCGCCGCAACAAGAGAAAACCCGCCACGCTCAATGCGCCCAAGATGATAGCCAGCATCACATTTGTTGGAGCGCCATTCCACAAAACAGATAGCAGTACATGCGCGACCAAAAACGCCGCCAAGCCAAAGATGAAGCCTTTGGACGAATGCTTTGGAATCAACATCACATCGCCGATCAGGCAAAACACAAGCGCGACGAGCATCGTCATCGTGTAGCTCAAATTGTGATTGGCGCGCAACAGCGACATCGCACAAATAGCAATCACCGCAATCGTCGCCAGCGGCTTCCACAGCCAGACCATGCGTTCGTTGTAGGTCGGCTGTGCTGCGCGGATCAGATTCACAAACGCAAATGCCTCAAGCACAAGTAACGCAATAATGATCGGCGTCATGATTGAGCTGGCTTCATCGCGCGCAGTTGTTTGAGTGAATCGGTCTGGAGCAAGCGCTGAATCATCATCGCCGCCAACGCCGTGCGCGGCACGATGCTGTCTACTTCGATGTACTCAGTGTCAGCATTGTGGGCGTTGCCGCTGATCGGACCCAAGCCATCCACGACCGGACAAAACGGCGCAATGACACTCGCATCGCTCGCGCCGCCTGTGGCGATATCCTCCAGCGCAAAACCCAGCTCGTGCGCAGCTTGCTTCGCAAAGTTTGCCATCATGGCGACCGCTGGCGTTTTTTCCATCGGCGGGAATGAAAAATCACCGCTGAGTTCGACCTGCGCGCCCGTCACAAATTCTTTGGCAGCCAGCGCGCGCATGCCCTCGCGCACGGCTTGCAAGCCCGCCTTGTCGGCGGCGCGGCAATCAATCTGCACCTTGCATTGATCTGGCACGACGTTGGACGCAGTGCCGCCACTGACAACGCTCGGCGTGACGGTCACGCCTGACACACAGCCATTCAGCGCGGCGGCGGCCTCGATCAATCGCGCCGCGGCCACCACAGCGTTGATGCCCTTTTCAGGTTGCACGCCGGCATGCGCCGACAACCCACGTATGTTGGCGGTAAAAGTCGCGGCGGCTTTGCGCGCGCTGACAATGGCGCCATTGGCGCGCGCAGGCTCAAACACGAGCGCCGCATCCATCGTCGGCGCAAGTTTTGCGGTAATATGTTTCGACACGGGCGAGCCGTGTTCTTCTTCGCTATTAAAGAAAAATGTCAGCGACTCAAAGTCAGTAAAGCCAGTCACTTTGAGCGCGCGCATGGCATACATGCCAACCAACAAACCGCCTTTCATGTCGCCCGCGCCGGGCGCGTAGAGTTTGTTGCCTTCGTGGCGAATGGGGTGCGTCGCCACCGTACCGTCGAAGTACACCGTGTCGAGATGCCCCATCAACATGATGCGCCCGCTACCCGTGCCGCGCAGAGTGGCAGTGTAGCAATCGCCCCACTCTACTTGCGCGTGTTTCTGCACGTCAAAGCCAAAATCTTTGCAGCGGCGCGCGACGATCTCGCCTACAGCGTCCACGCCACGTTTATTCATCGTGCCACAATCAACGCCAACCAATGCACTGAGGTCAGCCAGCCATTCCGCTTCATGTTGTTGGATAAATTCGAGGATGCGATTCATAAAGAGATTGTAATGCTTAGTCA
>CAZVQE010000264.1:0-3883 GCA_964628875.1 uncultured Anaerolineae bacterium | reverse complement strand
GCCTTGTCAGCGGGTACGATGTTCTTTATGGAAAAGTGAAGGAATTTATCGGTCAATATCTTTTTACTTTCGCCGTTGATATTGACGACTTGAACACGATTCGCAATCTTTCAGAACTTGAAGCAACCAAAATGATTATCGAAACTTTCAAAAAGAAAATCAACGATTTGACCATTCAGGATAAAGGAAGCGCGGAGATACGCGACTATATCAAACTCAGGCAAACCCGCCCGTTTGTTGTCAAAGAACAAGGTTATCTCATGGCGCAAAAAAGCGTTTTCAACAAAATTGTTGGAGACAGCCATCTTGAATTATTGTTCGCGTCATTCCTTGAAAAATGCGATGACATTATTTCCTACGCCAAAAATTATTTTGCCGTGAACTTTAGAATTGATTACGTCAATGCCGATGGAAATATTTCAAACTATTATCCTGATTTCATCGTGAAAACAAGTCCGAAAGAAATTTGGATTGTTGAAACCAAAGGGCTTGAAGATTTGGACGTTCCGCTAAAAATGGAACGCTTGAAAAAATGGTGTAAAGATATCAACGCCACTCAAAATAAAATCTGCTTCGATTACGTTTTTGTGGAAGAAGAAGAATTTGAAAAGTATGCTCCGAAATCATTTAGTGAACTCATCAGTAATTTCAAAAAATACAGATAGCTTCAGCGAATAGTAGTTTTTCCGAAACCTGCAAGTGCAAATCGCTCAATCGCGGCGGCAATGACTTTTAGCTGATTCAATTGGTCAATTTGCCGGATCGCACATATTCAGCAAGTGCATCATCTATTCGCGTCTGCCATCCTTCGCCCGTCTCACGAAATGCAGAGAGGGTATCCGGCTTTAGCCTAATGCTAATGGCTACTTTTACCGGCGATTTTTGCTTGCCGCGATATACGCGCGGCTTGCCGTTCACAAGGATATTGGCTTCTTCTTTTGGGATACTGATATTGTGATCTTTGGCAAACTCGGAAAATGAGACCGAGCGGCTAAGGGTTTCGGTTGTAATCTCAGGATTTACCGCGTCTATTAACTCAGGCTTTAGCTTTGTATTTTTCATAAACTGCAACCTCCCTTGAATTGGCTTTGCGTAAGCTGATGACACGTATATTTGCGCCACGCAAGGTAAACACAACAACATGTAATCGCTGAGCAATTAATCCAATTGCTTGGTATCTGCGTTCACCGTATTCCTTTCTTCGATCTTCGACTACGCGGGCGCCCTCAAAGTCAAAGTTGAGAATTAAATCAAAAGATATACCACGTAATCTTTGATTCTCTTGACTTTTATTCTCGTCGTATTCGATACCCAAGCTCTAATTGTATACACAAATTGTCATATGTCAAGACAACGCAAATCGCTCGATTGCGGCGGCCACGCCGTCCTCATCAATGCTGGGCGCGACCCAATCAGCGATGGCTTTGAGCTCGGGGATGCCGTTGCCCATCGCCACACCGACGCCCGCCCACTGGATCATGGTCAGGTCGTTGTTTTGGTCGCCAATCGCCAACACAGACTCGCGCGGCACGCCGAGATGCGCCGCGATCGCCGCCAGCCCTGCGCCTTTGTGCGCGTTGAGCGGATTGACCTCGACAAACATCTTGTGCGATTGCACGACGATGCCGCGATTGCCGACGCGCTGTGTGACCGTCGCCAGCGCATGCGCCGACTCAGGTGGCGCCACCACAAATAGCACTTTGTCGGGCTCCTCATCCGCGCTGTGAATCGAGCCGCAAAGATCCGGCGCGACGATTGGCTCGGTCGAGATCAGATGACTTAGATAAAACTCGCGCGTGAGTTTGTATTCGCTGATGTAAATGTACTCGTTGTGGTACAGCACCGGATGCCACGACGGATGTTCATCCGCGAGCGAGACCAATTCACACGCCAGCGCGCGCGGCATGCGCAAATGCACCAGCTCGCGTTGCGTCTCATAGTCATACACGACGCCACCCTGCATACTGACAATTGGCGCGGTCACGCCGACACGCTCAGCAAAAATCTGAGTCGTGTGCACGCTGCGCCCCGTCGCAATCGTGACGTAGATGCCGCGTTGTTTGGCGCGCTCGATAGCGTCATGCACGCGCGGCGAGATGCTCAGATCGGGCTTGAGGACAGTGCCATCAAGATCAAAGGCGATCAGCTTGATAGGTTGAGTCATGAAATATGGATTATCGCGTATGCTGATGTTATTAGTTGTTAGTCCTTAGTAGTTAGTTGCACCAAATAGAGCTAACAACTAATAACTAACGACTAACAACTCTCAACGAATCCGATCCAGCAACAATGTCGCCAAGCCAAGCGAAAAGGCAAAGCCGCAACAATCGGTAAATGTCGTAGCGATGACCGCCGAGGCGAGCGCAGGGTCAATCTTGAGCCGTTGCAAGATGAATGGAATCGCCGCGCCTACCAGTCCCGCGACGACCATGTTACCAAGCATCGCCACAGCGATGATGCCACCAATCCATGCATTTTGCTGCCAGAGCGCCACCCCGAGACCCACAATCAGCGCAAGCGCGATTCCCTGCAAAAAGCCGACGACCGCCTCTTTGTTGAGCATGGCACGCGCGTCTTTGGAATCGGCGTCGCCCAGCGCGAGACCGCGCACCAGAACAGTGATGCGTTGAGTGACCGCTACGCCGCCTTGTCCCGCCACAATCGTTTGCAGCGCGCCAAAGATCGGCAGCACCGCAATCGTCTTGTCAAACAAGCTGCTGACCCAGCCCGCCAAAAACGCGGTGGCGAGATTGACCACCAGCCACGGCACACGCCAACGCAATGACTCAGGCACGCTGCTCCATACGCTCTCTTCGTCATTCACACCAGCGAGACGTAGCGCATCTTCGGTGGCTTCTTCTTCGATCACGTCAATCAGATCGTCAGACGTAATCACGCCGAGCAGGCGATTCTCCGCATCTACGACGGGCAGCGCCAAAAAGTTGTATTTGCGAAAGAGCTGTGCGCACTCCTCTTGATCGGTGCCAACGGGAACCGAAATAACATCCTTTTTCATGATGTCGCCCACCAGCTTGTCAGGCAACGCAGTGATGAGCTGCCGCAACGACACAATGCCAACGAGCTGGCGATCCCGATTCACCACAAACAGGTAGTAGGGCATCTCGTCATCTGGGTGCCAATCGCGCATGGCGCCGATCGCATCCTGCGCCGTCATCAACGGGCGCAACGTCATAAAGCTGGTGGTCATCAGACCGCCTGCACTCTCATCTGGGTGAATCAACAGCGGACGCACGTCATCGGCCTCTTCCATGTGCGCCAGCACGTTGGCTTTGCGCGACTCAGGCAAGTCGCCAATCACGTCGGCGGCGTCGTCCGGCTCCATCTCGTCGAGGATGCGCGACAGCGCGGCGTCATCTACGCGCTCGGCGATATCGGCTTGCTCGTCCTCGTCCATCTCCGCCATGATGTCGGCGCTGTCTTCGGGTTTGAGGCGCTTCATGAGCGTGGCTTGCTCGTCAGGTTCGAGTTCAGAGATGATGTCAGCGCTGTCCTCGGGATCTAGCTCGGAGATGAGCTTGTCCTGCTCGTGCGGCTCTAGCTCAGAGATGATGTCGGCGCTGTCCTCGGGGTCAAGCTCTTTGATGAGTGTGGCTTGATCAGCCGGCTCGAGCTCGGAGATGATATCGGCGCTGTCCTCAGGGTCTAGCTCATCTATCACTTCGACTTGGTCGGTCTGTTTGAGCTTTTCGAGTATGTGAATGGCAGCCGCGACATTGTCACGGTCGAGCGCCTCGCGTACGCGGTCGAGCGTGGAATTGAGATCAAACTGTTGCATCGGTTCACCTGTAAGCACACAAAGGCAAACCGTGTCGTGCACCGCAAGTGAGATTTGCGGCGCATAGGGTTATGCCCTTGTGAAAGA
>CAZVQE010000263.1:0-3915 GCA_964628875.1 uncultured Anaerolineae bacterium | reverse complement strand
TGCCATTCACCGAGAGCAGCGTCAGCACGGTGCGGCGCAGGGTGTCGTGAATGAGTTGGGCGCGCTTGGAGGCGCTCAGCTCAGATGACAAACGTGACTTGGAGAGGCTGAGCGGCTTGACCGGCACGAGTGCGGCGATCCGCGTGGCTAATCCAGCTTGCATCCGCCAAGCTTTTCGGGGCGCAACTCATCGGCAAAATTGACCACCTCGCAAGCAAGCCGCGCGCGGTCATCGCGGTCTATCATGAGGGTGTCAGTCACATACACGCCGATGCCGAGGTCTTCGATCTGAGGCTTGAGCGCAGCGTCACGCTCATCCAACACAAAGCCATTGATAAACTCCGAGTAATGCTGGGCGATGGTCAGCGCCGACGGATCAAGCTCAAGCTCACGCATCATCTTTGCGGCGGGGCCCTTGACCGCCTCGCCTGCGATGATCGGCGTCACAGCGATGATCGGCGCGGAGGCGTTGTAGAGCGCATCGCGCACACCGCGCACAGCGAGGATCGGCTCAAGGCTGAGATATGGATTTGAGGGCGCGATGACGACCGTGTCAGCGGTGTCAATGGCGCGTAGAGCGCGCGCATTGGGCTGCGCAGTCTCTGCGCCATCAAAGATGAGACCGCGCACGATTGGCTCGCAGTGATGTTTGACAAAGTATTGCTGAAAAGCCAAAGTGCCTTCGGTGGTTTGCACGATGGTTTGCAATTTATCATCGGTCACTGGCACGATAGCGGCCTCGACACCGAGACATTGAGCGAGCTTTTGGGTGAGCTCGCTGAGTGGCACGCCTGCGCCGAGTAGCTCGGTGCGCAACATATGCGTAGCCGCGTCCCGATCACCGATGCGAAACCACGGGTCAACGCAATAGCGCTTGAGCATCTCAAAGTTTTGAAAGCTGTCGCCTTTGAGACCCCAACCTGTGTCAGGGTTTGACAGACCTGATAGCGTGTACATGACGGTGTCAATGTCAGGCGAGATGTGCCAGCCATACAGATTAAAGTCATCGCCAACGTTTACGATCACGGTCAAATGATCTGCGCCGACGCTCTGCGCCATGCCGTCCGAAAATTTTGCGCCACCGACGCCACCTGAAAGCACTGTGAAATTCATAATCGTCTAGCAACAATTGTAATGATGCACGCGCAAAATGCAAATCGTTTTGAGCGCATAACACAGTAGAGGTGAAGCATCTTGTGCGGATGCCTCACCTCTATTGTGCTAATTTGGTTTCTTGCGTGTCGTATCAGTGCGATCCTGTTGAATAAGGTTTGCCGAGCGCGCTAGGTGGGCTCACTCGGCGCACGGCGCTAGCAAGCGCGATGATCGTGAGAATGTAAGGCGCCATTCCCAAAAACTGATATGGAATCGGCACGCCGATCAATTGCAACTTGACTTGAATGGCGGCGGGGATCGTAAATAGCAGCGATGCTAAAAACGCGCCAAGCGGCGTCCAACTGCCAAAGATCATTGCAGCTAGCCCCATGAAGCCGCGCCCCGTGGTCATGTTTGGCGTAAAACTGCCGACGCCTTCGGCGATGAGCCATGCTCCGCCCAACCCTGCGAGCAAACCGCTGATGATGACGTTGATGTAGCGCATGCGATTGACATTGACGCCGACAGTGTCAGCGGCGCGTGGATGCTCGCCGATAGCGCGCGTGCGCAAGCCCCACGAGGTGCGAAACAACACGAAGTGCACAATCACTATGAGTAGCAACGTGATATAGGTAATCGGTTGCTGCTGAAAGAACACTTCCCCTATAACAGGAATTTGTGATAGCACGGGCACATTCCATTGCGTAAAGGTGGACACACTTTTGTCAGTCGGAAATTGTCGAAACAAGTAACCTGTAATGCCCGCCGCAAAGATATTCATGACGGTGCCGCTGATGGTTTGGTTGACTTTGTATTTGATCGAAAGCACGCCGTGAAACAACGCAAGCAAACCGCCAAACGCTACTCCTGCTATCAAACCAATAAGCGTAGAGTCTGCCAGAAGTCCAATCGCAAAAGCAACATACGCAGCAAAAAGCATAATACCTTCAAGCGCAATATTGATTACACCGCTACGCTCTGCCATGATGCCGCCTAGCGCCGCCAACACTATAGGCACAGCCGTGCTGAGTGTCTGGGCCAACATGCTGACCCAATTGAGCTCAAGTAGGGATTTGATAAATTCTGACATGCTGTTTACTTTCCTTTTGAGCCAATGCGAAATATGCCGCGAATGATGGCGGGGGCTGCCACAAACACAATGATGAACGCCTGAAGCACGGAGATGATAGCAGGGGTCACGCCTGACGCCAGCTGCATATAGCCCGTGCCAGCGTTCATTGCGCCAAACAACACCGATGCCAAGACAACGCCGAGCGCGCTACTTTGCCCCAGCAATGAAATAGCAATTGCATCAAAACCATAGCCAGCGGTAAATGCAGCTGGCATGTAATGATAGGAGCCAAGCGACTCAGTTGCGCCAGCGATGCCGCACAGCGCACCGCTCATCAACATGGCAATGAGCATAGTGCGATTGACGCTGATGCCCGCATAGCGCGCGGCGTCCGGGTTTTCGCCGATGGTGCGAATCTGCAATCCGAGTGGCATACGCTTGGTGAGAAACCAGAAACCAACTGCGCATGCAATCGCCAATATCAAGCCCCAATTCAACCGCGATCCATCATTAAACAAAGACGGCAATATTGCGGTCTCCAACACATCAGGCGTGCGCGGAGCGCTACCTTTGCCGCGCAAGGGTCCATTGATCAAATAGTCGGTCAATGCAAACGCGATGTAATTTAACATGATGGTGGTGATGACCTCGTGAGCGCCACGCGTCACTTTGAGGTAACCCGCAATTCCCGCCCAGATCGCGCCGCCCAACGCGCCGCCTAATATCGCCACTGGCAAGTGAATAAACGTCGGCAACCCTGACAAACTAAAACCAAGATAGGTGCTGACCACCGCGCCAATATAAAACTGCCCTTCGGCGCCGATGTTAAAGACACCGGCCATAAAACCAAGCGACATACCGAGACCGAGCAAGATGTATGGTGTTGCAATCGCCAGCGTCTCTGATAGCGCTTTCGGTTTGATCAATGCGCCTTCGAGCAACGATGAATACACCGTCAACGGATTTGCGCCCGTAATGATCAAAATGACGCCGGCCACAATCAGCGCAGCCACAATAGACAGTAACGGCAACAAAATGGCATCTAACCATTTTGTTTGCTTTGGATTAGATTTTCCCAATGTCATGATTTTTTTGTTTCTATAGCATTACTGTTGCAAATGCGCCGTCGTGCCCATCATCTGCAAACCAATCTGCTCACGGTTTGCGGCAGCGCCTGCGGTTTCGCCAACGATTTTGCCCTTATACATGACAATGATGCGGTCACTCAGTGACATGATCTCATCGAGCTCTGCCGAGATGAGCAGCACGCCGACGCCAGCATCGCGTTGCGCGATGATCTGTTTGTGTATAAACTCAATCGAACCGACATCTACTCCGCGCGTTGGTTGCGCTGCGATCAATAGCTTTATCGGGCGCGAAAACTCACGCGCGACAACAACCTTTTGTTGATTGCCGCCTGACAAAGAACCAGCGCTCGTCTGCGCGCTCGGTGTGCGAACATCAAACTTTTCAATTAGGTTATTGGCGTTGCTTGTGATCGCGTTTTCGTCGAGTGACAATCCTTTTGTGAATGGGGCTTTGTCAAACGTAGATAGCACCATGTTATAGGTGAGCGGATAGCTCAGCACCAATCCATATTTGTGACGATCTTCGGGGATATGAGCTGTGCCAGCCTCAATGACTTGATCTGGGCTTTCATTGTGAATAGATTGCCGATCAACTGAGATTTGCCCCGCCTCAAAGTGACGCAGTCCTGTGATCGCTTCAACCAATTCGCTTTGTCCGTT
>CAZVQE010000262.1:0-3928 GCA_964628875.1 uncultured Anaerolineae bacterium | reverse complement strand
TGATGCGCGCAGGCGAGCCTGAGTCTGTCGTGCAGACATTTGGCAGCATGCTCGGCGCGCGGCTGATCGCCGTCAATGCCGCCGAAGATTTTTTGGGCGCGCTAGCAGGCGTGACCGACCCCGAGCAAAAACGCAAGATCATCGGCGAAAAATTTATCCGTATCTTTGAGCGTGTGGTGCGTGAGCAACTGCCAGATGACGGGCGCAATAATTTTTTGTGCCAAGGCACAATCTATCCGGATGTGATCGAGTCGCGCGGACCTGAGCGGCAGAGCGCCGCCAAGATCAAGAGCCATCACAACGTAGGCGGTCTGCCGCCCGATTTGAAGTTTGGTTTGGTTGAGCCGCTGCGATATTTGTTTAAGGATGAGGTGCGCGCGGTTGGCACAGAGCTTGGTTTGCCGCAAGACATAGTGTGGCGACAGCCATTCCCCGGACCCGGTCTCGCGGTGCGCTGTCTCGGTGAGATCACGTGGGAGCGTCTCGAACGTCTGCGCGCTGCCGATAAGATCGTGACTGACGAGCTCGCGCGCGCCGATCTCCTGCGCGTGCAAACATCGCAAGCCTTTGCCGTGCTGTTGCCAGTGCGCTCGGTCGGCGTGATGGGCGACGGGCGCACGTATCATGAGACATGCGCCATTCGCGCGGTCAAGACGGATGACTTTATGACGGCGGATTGGGCGCGTCTACCCTATGAGGCACTTGCGCGCATCTCGAGCCGCATCGTCAATGAGGTAGCTGGCATCAATCGCGTGGTGTACGACGTGACGACCAAACCGCCTGCCACGATTGAATGGGAGTAAGATAGCCTCCGCGTTTTGAGATGCAACCACGACCCGACTCCCAATCCAAACAACCCACGCCAACCAGTGGCATGCGCGCCGCGTTGCGCGTCGGCGGCATCGCTGGCATGGCGCTGGGGTTAGCGGCCGCAGCGTCGCGCCTCACGACATCACCGAGTATGGCTGCGCTTGGAACCATCATCGTTTTGTTTGGGCTCGCCGTCGCGGGCTATTACGCGGTCGAGTATTCGGGCGCATTTGAATCAGGCGCCACAGCACGCACGGGCGCTGTGGCTGGATTAATCGCCGGGTTGCTGGCGAGCTTTGTGTTGATTGGTGTCATGCTCTTGCAATCACTCGATCCTGAGATGAGAGAGGTGGTGCTAGAGGCAACACGCCAAATGAGCACCCCAGAACAACTGCAAGCGCTTGCACAAAGCGGCGTATCGCTTGACGCGATCTATCCGATGGCTGTAGCGTTTGAGATTGTGTGTTGCGGCGCGGGGCTACCGATATTTGGTATCGGCTTTGGCGCAATAGGCGGGTCGTTTGCAGCCTTCGGTCGCCGGCGATCCAATTCTCCAAAATAACTCCATGAAAAAACAACGCACGTCTCAAGAAGTGGCGGCAACTCAAATTGCGCGCCATCTGACATTGCGCATCGCGTTGATTGCATTTGTGGTCGGTTGCATCGCGTTGATAGTGGACTTTACACCCTTGCATTGTGTTGTGCTGATGATGTTGGCGGGCGTGGCCGGTTTTGCCGTCGGGCGAGCGGTGATGCGGGTGAATCGAAGCTCAGCGCGCGCACTCGCGGGCAACACCGGCATGTGGAGCGGATTGGCGTATGCGTTGCCGTTTATGGGGCTGGCGGCGTATCGCTGGTTTACGATTGATGAGGCATATGTTGTGCGGCGTGTCAGCGAATTAATTCCGTCGCAGATTGATTTGTTGCGTCAGCAAAACGTCTTGCCAAACTTAAATTATTTTCAAAATGAGCAAGTCTCGATGTTTTTTGGCTATCTCATTTTTGGCACATTTTTGGGCTGGTTATTTGGCGTGATCGGCGGCATCGTCGCCAGCCGCCGCGGGTGATAAAAAACTGAAATGGCACGTGAAACTCGTGCTAAGATCGGCGAAATTTTCGGAGGACATATGGCATTGACAAACGCACTCGATCTCGTAAACGAACCCCAAGTGGCTGAGCAAGAAGCCGCGCTGACACTGACGGCGATGGCTGAGAGCAAACTACGTAACCTTATAGCTGAGCGCAATATTCCAAATCACGGCTTGCGCGTGTTTGTGGCGGGCGGCGGATGCAACGGCTTGCAATATGGCATGGCATTTGAGGCGCAATCACGCGAGTTTGATAGCGTGATCGAGCAAGGCGGCGTCAAGATGTTTGTGGATCCGACCAGCCTGATGTATCTTAGCGGCGCAAGCATTGATTACATTGAGAATGAAGCCGGCGGCGGATTCAAGATTGACAATCCAAATGCGACAGCGTCTAGCTGTGGTTGCGGTAGCTCATCATCCGCAGAAGGTGACAGTTGCGGTTGCGGCGGCGGCAGTTGCGGCTGCTCGCACTAATCTTTTTGACCTATGCAAACAAGAGATGGGGTATCCTCATCTCTTGTTTGTTTTTTCGGCATTGCAGGCAGAGCATCATTCTGAGGAGCGCAATAGCGCGACAAAGAATTGCTACTTCGATCAATGCAATTTCAGATTGAGGCAGAGATTCTTCGGCTCTCTGAGCCTCAGAATGACAAATATGAACCCAAGCGAGAAATCTGAATGAATCTATTTAGAAAACGCGAAACCAAAGAAGAAAATATCGTGCAGGTGTTTGAGCACTCTGCAGGCGAACTCAAGCGTGTGTGGCTCGACCTCGGCGACCTCGGCGATCTCATTAACCCCGCGGGACCCCACGAGCAATGGCAGGACCATGGCATGGGTCTGCTGCGCACGATCCTACACAAAAATGGCGTGATGACTGACATGTTTAGCACGCGCCAATGTGAGACATGGGAAGAAGTCGAGCGCAAACTCAAAGGCTATGACATGCTCATCATGAATGTGCGCAGCTACACATTTCCGATGGCATATCGCGCGGCAAAAATTTTTAAGGCGCTCAATCCAAAAGGTCTTGTGCTAGCGGGCGGCATGCACGCGACCGTAGCATCCGATGAGATGCTGGCAGTGCCTGAGTTTGATCATGTCTGCCAAGGTCCCGGCGAAAACGTCATCGTCAATCTCATTCAACATCCGGGTCAGTTCCCGCGACTCGTGCTTGGCGTCGGCGCCAAGAGTATGGCGGAATGGCCCGAGATTGATCGCACGTTGTGGCCCCAGCCCGCGAGTAAAAAACTGGCGAAGAAATTTAACTGGCCCCTAGAGCCAGAGTGTGGCTGGGGTCCGCCCGGTGTCGCCACCATGATTACGAGTCGCGTCTGCCCGTGGCAATGCGCATTCTGCAATGAAAACAGCTACATCCCAAACATGGGTCGGCGACCGGTCGAGATGGTGATTGATGAATTGAATCGCCTACATACAGATCACGGGCCCGTCGGCTCGGTTGTGATTCATGACAGCATGTTTTTTCAAAACCCAAGCTGGCTGCAAGAATGGGTCGAAAAATACCCGAAGATGGCAAAGCAAGTGTGGCCCTACTGGGCAGCCGCGCGCGCAGACACCGTGCGCCAGTGGCCCGAGCTATTTGAAGCCATCGTGCGCAAAACCAACTGGAACATGATCTCGATTGGATTTGAGAGCGGCAGCGACCGCGTGCTCAAAATCCTCAACAAAGAATGCACCGAAGAGGACAACTATTTTGCAATTGACCTGCTCTCAAAGATCGGCGACGACCTTGAGAGTCGCGGTCGCCCCGCGCCGGTATTTTGGAGCAACATCATGCTCGGCATCCCGGGCGAGACGCGCGAAGACGCCTTCAAGACCATGCGCATGGTGAAATACACCAAACGCATCATGCCGTCCATCAGCTTTTATGCACCGTATCCGGGTAGCGCGCTCGGGCATCGGCTCATCGCCGAGGGCAAGAGCCGCATGACCAAGGAAAACTATCACCGCTTTCCAGACGACGAAAAAGTCATCGGCATTGACTATGGGTTTTACCGTGAGCTGTTGGC
>CAZVQE010000261.1:0-3935 GCA_964628875.1 uncultured Anaerolineae bacterium | reverse complement strand
CCCCTCTGGGGTTTCCACGCCTACCCCGACGCCACCTCGCCGCGCTACAACCTTCGCTTGGCAGCGCCATTCAACAAAACACTGCGGATGACTTTGGCGCCATTGGCATCAAACTGCTCAAGGTCAATGTCGCGTCCGTGCAACCGAGTGAAGAGATCCAACGCGCTATCGGACAACGCGGCGCGATGGGCGCACTCGGCACCAATTACATGCAATATCAGGCGGGGCAAGCTATGCGCGATGCCGCAACAAACACCAGTGGCGGCGCGGCAGGCATTGGTGCGGGTTTGGGCGCGGGTGTTGGAATCGGACAAGCAATGGCACAGGCAATGACAAGCGGCATGAATCAGCCCGCGCCTCAAGCGCCGACCGTAAACGCAGCGACAGCGCCATTGACAAAAGCTCAACTACGCGACGCGCTTACCAAGCTAGACGTGCGACTGGCAAATGGCGACATCTCTGAAGCGACGTATACAAAGTTGCAAGAGAATCTAAATAAAGCGCTAGACGCAGCCGCGGAGTAACATCTGTTCGAGAGAAAAGTGAATCTGTCATTCTGAGGAGCGAAACGAGGCGAAGCAAAGTTGCGCGATGAAGAATCTCTAGCGCATCAATAAACACATCAGGGATTCTTCGGCTCTCCGCGCCTCAGAATGACAATCTACAAATCACAACCTGCCATTCATCGGCGCTGCGTAACCGGTGAGTTCAACATAGCCGACGCCGTTGATCGCGTTGTTGGTTGCCTTGCCGGCAATCGAAACCGCGCCCTCCCAATATTGCGTCGAAATGTTTTTCATCTCTTGATCTTTGATGCGTGGCGCTATTTCAAGATCAAGGTTTAATCGCGGCAAGCGCAGTTGCCATTTGCTCGGATAACGCACGCCGCTCGGCGATGTCCAATGATCAATGACATCAAGCGTAACGTCATCAGCCTTAAAAACTTGCACGTTGCCGCTGGCATCAATCATCGCGCCTTTGATCGAAGAAAAGCGCGCGCCGCTCGCGTCACGCAACTGAAACAGCATGATGTCGCGCTGGTCGTCGAGCTGCAATGCAAACCAATCCCAACCTACGACATTTGCCTCTAGCACGCTCGTGCTCCATTCACGATCCATCCAGCTCGAACCTTGCACACGATAAACACCACTCGGCGTTTTGATTTCGCCTGTTGTTTGCATGCGCGTGAGTGAGTAGTAATACGACGCATTACCAACGGTTGATCCTTTTTGACTCAGTCCGCGATCGCCTTGCAGTGCTGGCGGTTTGGTTGATTTCACATCAAGGTTGATTTGATAATCGCCCTCGCGCGCGACGAGGCGAAACGCGCTCGCAGTATCGTCAGCTATCTCAATCGTCCAATCTTCGATAAAGACTTTGCGCAATTCAGATGAGGCGCCAGCAAGGTTTGATGCCCCTCGTGAAAATCGCTCGAACGCCACATGCTTATCAGCAGCGGTGTCAGTGAGCGCAAAATGCGCAAAATAGATTTGGCGCGTGCTAAATTTGTGGTTGTGGTGGCATCGGGCGTGAGCGCGCGGCGAAAGATGGTGAACTGATAGCCAAAGTGACGTCCCTGCTCGTCCTGCGCATTGCCCGTGAAATACCACCACTCGGTTTGAAAATCATTATGCGCATAAAAATCCTGCGGAAAGTCAAAAGTGCGTGGTGCGGTCGCATGCGCAAAACGACTCGTATCCACTTGCATCGGTGGAATCGCCACGCGTGTGTTTGAGCTATTGGACGCAGTCGGTGACGCGCACGCGCTCAAAATAATCGCGCACAATAATGGAATCAGCGGGCACAATGTGTTAACTTTCAAAGTCATCCTCTGCCGCATCGGTGTCTATTTTCTTCCAAAAGAACGAATACGATTTAAGTTGCAACACAAAATCGCTTTGCTTGTATTGCGCAAGGTGTCGCGCAAGGTGCGCGCGACTGCCTATATGTAGGTCAAATTTTGTTGCGGGCATTTTGATGTGATGTAGCGCCGTTTTGATAATGACTTGTTCGGCTTCAAAGTTCCAATACTGCGGCATTAGCCAAAGCGAAATAACCGGCACAGCCCCATTCAACACAACATGTGCCGCCCCAATAAGTGCACCCTGCAGCTCAACGCGCCACCATGCATGCTCAGCTTCAGACGGCAACACACGATCAATCCAAGCGCACTCAACCAATTCTGACACATCTGCATCTCCCGCATCTATCTCGGCAAATATGACACTTTGCAGAGTCGCGCGCGTTGTAGCGACCATGCGCACATCCGCTGACGGCAACGCCAAGGGTGACACACTGCGACGCGACAAATATTGTGGCAGATAACGCTTGTAGCCATTTTTGAGCGCGCATTGAATTGCCGCCGCATTGCTAGATGCGATTTGCAGCCAGAGCCAATTGACCCGACGTGCACGCGCGGCCTCTGCAAGCGCAATAAGCATGGTGGTTGCCAAGCCGCGCCGACGCATATCTCGCGCTACGGCTAGTGCGCGTATCTGTGCGTGATTTACCCCTCGCGCGATAAAGGCAAAACCCGCCGAATCAGTGTTGAGCAAGCAAATGTAAGTGGAGCCACTTGTTTGCATCACAAATGCTCCAAGCGCTTCACGCCCCAACGGGCGACGCAGCCATTCGCCTAAGCTTGGGTCAAGCGCAAGGATATCGGCGTCAGGCAGCCCGCTCATTACCTTGCGTAGTTCAAGGATTTTTGCGGCAGCAACCTGCGCACCTACAGTTTTAGTTATCGCACGAGGTTGCATGGTTGCTTAGTATATTTACAAGTACAATGCATGTATCTAATAGGTATTTGCAATGCGTAATTTCAGAATCTTCCTAGCCTTTTGCTTATTTTCGACTGCAGTTGGACTTGCCAGTTCTGCATTCCAATTTGCTAATGCATCTCAAACTGTATCCTCTGATGTATCCAAAAACGAGCTAAAAGGGGGGCGCTCTGTGAATGGAGTAATGGCGATTGATGCTGGCTCAGGATCAATCTCATTAACGGCAGGCTCAACCTACTTGCAAGACTTCGACACACTCACAAGCACAACGGGAGTCACAACCGCAACTACTCTGCCAACTGGTTGGTATCTTTTTGAGAGCGGAACGAGCGTTAGAAATAACGATGCATACGCTGTAGATACTGGCTCTGGCAACAGCGGCGACACACTCAGCCTTGGCAGCACAAATGCAAGCGAACGCGCTTTTGGCACTTTGCGCTCAGGGACGCTCAGCGCAACTGTCGGCGCATCATTCGCAAACAACACGGGAGGCATCATCGCCTCATTGCAAATCACCTACACAGGTGAACAGTGGCGGCTTGGCACAGCCAACAGAACAGACCGTCTTGATTTTCAATATTCAACAGACGCGACCAGCCTCTCGACAGGCACATGGATAGATTTTGATGCGCTCGATTTCATCAGTCCAGTTATTACACCAACTGGTGCGTATAATGGGAATCTAGCGTCAAATCGTGTCACACTTAATGCAACCTTGAGTGGTTTATCAGTAGCAAATGGTAGTGTGATCTGGATTCGTTGGATTGATGTTGATGCATCAGGTTCAGACGACTCCCTAGCGGTTGACGATTTTTCATTATTTGTTCCGTCCGCATCACCTCCTACAGCTACGCGCACGAGCACACCGACAAACACAGCCACAGATACTCCGACAAATACACCTACAAACACTGCCACAAATACAGGCGAACCAACCAGCACATCTACGCCAACGCCAACGATTACCCAAACACCAACGGATACTTCGACGCCCACAAACACATCAACACCAACCAATACTCCGACAGCCACGTCGGATGTGTGCAGCTTCCCATTTACAAAAACCTACGAGATACAAGGCAATAGCCTCTATAGCCCAATGAGCGGCACAGTTGTGACCGTGCAAGGTATCGTATTTTCAGATAATGAAGGCGC
>CAZVQE010000260.1:0-3956 GCA_964628875.1 uncultured Anaerolineae bacterium | reverse complement strand
GCACATACGCGGCGGCGCGCGAGTCCATTCACCGCTCGCTGGAGCGACTGCAGACCGATCATCTTGATCTCATTCAATTGCACTATCTGGTCAAGCCCGATGAATGGGAAATTGCGATGGGCGACGATGGTGCATTGCGCGCATGTATCGAGGCGCGCGAACAAAAACTCGTGCGCTTCATCGGCGTGACGGGGCATGACGTGGCGATTGCGGGCATGCATCAGCGCAGTTTGGCGCGCTTTCATTTTGACTCGGTGCTGCTACCCTACAACTATCTGATGATGCAAAACCCCGAATACGCTATGGGCTTTGCGGAGGTCGTGCGGCTGTGTCGTGAGCGCGATGTGGCGGTGCAAACGATCAAATCGCTGGTGCGCCGCCGCTGGGGTGATGGCGCACGTGGTGATGCGCCGACGTGGTACGAGCCACTGCAAGAGCAGGGCGATATTGATCTAGCCGTCGCCTACGTGCTGAGCAAGCCCGGCATCTTCCTCAACACGGTCGGCGATATTCATTTGTTGCCGCGTGTGTTGAGCGCGGCAAAGCGTTTTTGTGAAGGAGATCTCAGCGCGCCAACACCCGCGCAGATGCGCACACTCGTCGGTGCACAGCAGATGTCGCCGATGTTTTGGTAGCTGTCAATTGTCATTCTGAACGCCGAAGGCGGAGGAATCCCTTACGCATCACATCGTGTGCAAACGCGGTCACAGGGATTTCTCCCTTCGGTCGAAATGACAATGTCATGTCGTCATTCCGAGCGAATGCGAGGAATCCCTGAAACGTCGAGTCGCCATGCCAACGCGGTCACAGAGATTTCTCCCGTTGGTCGAAATGATAGTGTCATGTCGTCATTTCGAACGGCGCATGAAATGCGCAAGTGAGGAATCCCTGAGACATCGAATCGTGGTGCAAACGTGGTCACAGAGATTTCTCCCTTCGGTCGAAATGACAGCGCCGTTTTTTTCGCATCGTCATTCTGAGGAGCGCGACAGCGCGACGAAGAATCCCTCGCCGTGACATCATGCGAGAAATAAATGTAGGGGCGGCTCGCGAGCCGCCCCTACATATTGCGTTCGCATCACATCGCAACGCAAACGCGGTCACAGAGATTTCTCCCGTTGGCCGAAATGACGAAATTACCTCAACGCCATGCGTCCAGCATACACGGCGGCTTCGCCGAGGTCTTCTTCGATGCGCAAGAGTTGGTTGTATTTGGCGGTGCGCTCGCCGCGCGCGGGTGCGCCGGTCTTGATCAGACCTGTGTTGAGCGCGACAACGAGGTCAGCGATGGTTGTGTCCTCGGTCTCGCCGCTGCGGTGACTGACAGCCACGCCCCATCCGGCGCGATGGCTCAGCCGCACGGCGGCGATAGACTCGCTCAGCGTGCCGATCTGATTGACCTTGCATAGTAGCGCGTTGCAGGCTTGCTCTTTGATGGCGCGCTCGATAAAGCTCGGATTGGTGACGAGGAAGTCATCGCCGATCAAGCGAATCTTGTCGCCGAGTGCCTTGGTCAGCTTCTTCCAGCCGTCCCAGTCGTTTTCATCCAAGCCGTCCTCGATGGAGACAATCGGATACTGCTTGACCCAGTCTTGCCAATAGGCGATCATCTCGTCACTGCTGAGTTTCTTCTTCTCTTTGTCGAGGTGATACTTTTTGTCGTCGTCGTTGTATAGCTCGCTTGCGGCGCAGTCAATGCCAATCGCCACTTGTTCGCCCGCCTTGTAGCCTGCTTTGTCAATGGCGCTCAGGATGACCTCAATCGCCTCTGCGTTTGACTTGAGGCTCGGCGCAAAGCCACCCTCATCGCCGACATTGGTGCCATAGCCTTTCGCCTTGAGCACCTTGTGCAAGCTGTGATACACATCCACACCCATTCTCAAGCCCTCTGCAAATGAGGCGGCGCCAACCGGCAAGATCATAAACTCTTGCATGTCGGTGCTGTTGTCGGCGTGCTTGCCGCCGTTGAGGATGTTGAGCATCGGTACGGGCAATACGTGCGCGTCTGTGCCACCGATGTAGCGATACAGAGGTTGGTCGGAGGTCATCGCGCCAGCTTTGGCGACGGCGAGGCTGACTGCCAGCAATGCGTTTGCGCCGAGGTTGCTCTTGTTGGCTGTGCCGTCGAGTTGTAGCAGCAGCTTGTCAATGCCGCTTTGATCGGTCACCAGCCAGCCCTCGAGCGCGGCCGCGATCTCGGTGTTGATGTGCTTGACGGCTTTTTGCACACCTTTGCCGCTATAGTATTTCTTATCGCCGTCGCGCAATTCCCATGCCTCATGCTCGCCGGTGCTGGCGCCGCTCGGTACGCTCGCGCGTCCGACTGCACCCTCAGCCGTCAGCACTTCAGCTTCGACGGTTGGGTTGCCGCGCGAGTCCAATATTTCGCGCGCATAGATAGATTCAATAAAACTCATGATGTTCCTTTTGTGCGAGACCTCTGACGTGAGATGTCAGAGGTCAGATATAAGATTTGATTTGCCGCACAAATACTGTGCGGTTGATCTACTAATTTTACGACGCGCGCCAGCTCGTGCCTTTGGGTCCGTCCTCTAGTGTGATGCCGATTTTGGCGAGGTCAGTGCGAATGGCATCTGCGCGCGCAAAATCTTTGGCTTTGCGCGCGTCGAGGCGCATGTTAATCAACATCTCGACGAGCTTGCCCTCGCGCTCAGCATCGCCGCCCGACTGTGCCAGATCATTGCGCACAACACCCAGCACTTCGGCGCCCAATTCACGAAAAACGGCGTCTGATTGCTGCAACGTCATGCTGCTGGCATAACCCTCATCAATTGCGCTATTGACTTCTTTTGAAAATTCAAACAAAGTCGAGAGCGCAAGCGGCGCATTAAAGTCGTCATTCATCGCAGTGGCAAATTGCATGCGCACCTGATCGGCGCGCTCGATGAGACGCGTGTCGCGCCCCTCTGCGGGTTTGTCAGGGGCGTGCTTCATCTCGTCGCGCAATCGGCGCACGGCGGTGTTCAGCCGCTCATAGCCTTTGGCGGCGGACTCAAGCGCGCTCATCGTAAAGTCAGCCGGACTGCGATAGAGACCCGACAAAATAAAGAAACGAATTGCCTCAGGGCGATATTGCTTCAGCGCGTCTTTAATCGTGATGAAGTTGCCAAGTGATTTGCTCATCTTGACGCCGTCCACATAGAGCGTGCCGCCGAGCATCCAGATGTTGGCAAATTGCTTGTCGTGCGCGCATTCGCTCTGCGCGATCTCGCACTCGTTGTGCGGGAAGATGTTATCCACGCCGCCGCCGTGAATGTCGAAGGTTTCGCCAAGATACTTGCTGCTCATGGCGGAGCATTCGATGTGCCAGCCCGGATAGCCGACGCCCCACGGTGAGTTCCACTTCAAGATATGCTCAGGCGGCGCAGCGATCCACAGCGCAAAATCCATTGGATGGCGTTTTTCGTCGCGCACACGCACGCGCGCGCCAGCTTCGTTATCCTCGACTTTGCGACCGCTGAGCTTGCCGTAGTCGGGGTCAGACTCGACGCTAAAGTAAACACTGCCATTGACGGCATACGCATGTCCTTTTGCAATCAGCGTCTCGATCATGGCAAGCTGCTCAGGCACATGCGCTGAGGCACGCGGGCTGATGTCGGGACGACCGACACCGAGTGCGTCCATGTCATTAAAGTATTCGCGCATGTAGGTCTCGACGACCTCCATCGGCTCAACGCGCTCGACACGCGCTTTTTTGAGAATGCGATCTTCGCCGCTGTCAAGCAAATGCCCAACATCAGTGATGTTTTGCACATAGCGCACCTTTAGCCCGCTGTAGCGCAGCCATTTTGTCACCACGTCAAACGACACGTAGGTTTTGGCATGACCGAGGTGCGAGTAGTCATACACCGTCGGACCGCAGACATACATCATCACGCGTCCTTCGTGGATCGGCTTAAAGGCTTCTTTTTCGCGCGTTAGCACGTTATAGATTT
>CAZVQE010000259.1:0-4034 GCA_964628875.1 uncultured Anaerolineae bacterium | reverse complement strand
CTGCTGTTGTCCACCCGACATTTGCTTTGGGAATCGCTTTGCAAGCTGTGGCAGTCGCACCATCTCAAGGACTTCGCCGACACGACGCATCACTTCCGTTCTCGTGATGCCTTTCATCTCCAAACCAAACGCCACATTCTGTTCCACGTTCATATGCGGAAACAATGCATATGATTGAAACACAGTATTTACATTGCGCTTAAATGGTGGAGTCTCGCCGACATTTGTGTCGTTAATTAACACTTCGCCTTTGGTCGGGTACTCAAAGCCGGCAATCATGCGCAGTGTGGTCGTCTTACCGCAGCCTGACGGACCTAACAACGAAAAAAATTCTTTTTGTTTGATTGCCATTGAAATGTTATCAACAGCAACAAAATCACCAAACGCTTTGGTGACATTTTTTAATTCGACAGCGTATTCTGAGGTGGACATCGCGCGGATATTAGCACAAAAAAATCGAGTTTTTCACAGAAATTTTTAGACACATTCTTCGGCGGCGCGATAGCCGCTATCAATCGCCCCGTGCACAGTCGCGTAGCACCCGTGCGTACCGGTGGCTTCGCCTGCAAAGTGTAAGCATCCAATCGGCTGCGCCAAAACCTCACGCGCCTTGCCTGCGCCGACGGGCGTATAGCTATATGCGCCGCGCGCCCATACATCGCGCGACCAGTCGGTCATCTTGCAGCCGGTGAATTGGGCTCGCACTTCGCTACCAAATGCCGCGCTCAATTCATCCAGCCCATGCGCGATGACATCCGCCTCGCTCAACGCTGAGAGTTGAATTGCAGCCGGTCCTGCGGTGAAATTCATCAAGGTTGGCACGGTCGTGCTGGCGAGGGGCCACCACGTCGTAAACATGCCATTGGTGCTGAGGAAAATAAAATCGCGCCAAAATTTCTGTTTAAAAAAGAAGGCTGTCTTGCACACAACACCCATTCTCAAAGCATGTATCGCTCTCAGCTTGCTGGCTGGCAGTGGCGGCGCGAACTCAGGCACGCCGAGCTGTAACAAACTCAGCGGCACAGTAATAATCAGATGTTTAGCTTTTAGCTTTTGTTTGCGTACATCGCCTTGCACGGTGACGGTCACGCCCTCCGCGTCCCATGTCACTTTGCTCACCGCACAATTCAACCGAATATCAAGCCCCTTTGCCATCGCACGGATCACAGGCTCGTAGCCATTGCCAAGCCGATAATTCTCGGTCCCAGATGGGTTTGCACGGTGGTCAGATGCCAATGCTTTTAGGCTCAACTGCGCCGCATCCGCCGCCTCGACACGCGCTAATCGGTCACGCGCCATCTCAGCGGCGACATCATGATTAGCATTCTGCTCAAACCATTCAGCAACGCTGATTTCTTTGCCTTTATACGTGTCGGCACGGTCATACCAATCATTGACGCGATCAGCAAAATCTGTTTTGGCATTGACCAATTTGCCGTCGAGCATATAGATACGCGCACCGCGCTCGTTGATGGATAGCTCACTAAAGTAAAGCTGTGTCGGAGTTTTGCTCGCGCGCACATACTCCCATGTGCTGACGTTTTCTCCGTGAATGTACTCTGCGCCGAGCTCAATGACGCCGCGTTCGTCGCGCTGCGTGTGTATGCGTCCACCGACGCGATCACGCGCCTCAAGAATAATTGCCCGTTTACCTTTTTGCAAAAGCCGTTGCCCTGCGGCTAGACCCGCGGCGCCTGCGCCAATGATGATGACATCTGTCATGATGCCTGATTTTAGTTCCAGCTGCGTTTTTGTCTACAAAACACGATCAGAGCAAGTCAAAATGATAAAATATTTTTCTCATGCCGCAATCTCGCAAATTTATCCAACTCAAAACCGAACTCCCCGGACCTAACAGCCGCGCACTCATCGCACGTCGCGAGGCAGCGATGCCGCCCGGATTTGGCAAAGCCACAAATATCGCCGTCAAGCGCGCGCATGGCGCACTCGTCGAAGATGTAGATGGAAATACGTTGATTGACTTTAGCGGCGGTATCGGTGTGCTCAATGTAGGTCACACGCCGCGCGAAGTCGTGGACGCGATTAAGGAGCAAGCCGAGCAATTGATACACGCGTGCGGTCTGGTGGCAACCACTGAGCCGCACGTGCAACTCGCCGAGAAACTAAACGCGATTGCGCCGATTAATGGCGCAAAGAAAGCGATGATCGCCAACACAGGCGCCGAAGCCGTCGAACAAGCCATTCAAATAGCCCGCGCAGCAACTGGGCGACAAGCCATCATCGCATTTGAGGGCGCTTATCACGGGCGCACCTTGCTGACGCAATCACTCACCAGCAAATACGCGCTCTTCAAAAAAGGGTTTGGTCCATTTGTGCCAGAGATTTATCGTGCGCCCTACCCGTATCTGTATCGCATGACGCGCGCCGACATGTTAAGCGACGAGCAAAAGATTGAGCTTGTGTGGGAGGAATTTGAGCGCGCGCTGACTACTCACGTTATGCCCGAAGCTGTTGCAGCAATCATCCTCGAACCCGTTCAAGGCGAAGGTGGCTTTATCCCGATGCCACGCGAATTTATGCGACGCATCCGCGAAGTCTGCACAAAGTATGGCATTGCCATGGTCGTTGATGAAGTGCAGAGTGGATTCTGCCGCACGGGCAAGATGTTTGCGATACAACATCACGGCGTAGAACCTGACATCATGACGATGGCAAAGAGCATGGGCGCAGGTATGCCTATCGCGGCGACAGTCGGTCGCGCTGAGCTGATGGACAAAGTGCATCCGGGTGGACTCGGCGGCACCTACAGCGGCAATCCACTCGCATGTGTGGCGGCGCTCAAGTCCATTGAGATTATGGAGAAGGAGAACCTCGCCGACCGCGCCGTGCAACTGGGTGGAATTGCATGTGACCGGCTCAAGCAAATGCAAAATAAACATGAGATCATCGGCGATGTACGTGGCGTCGGCGCAATGCTCGCCATCGAGTTTGTCAGCGACCGCAAAAAGAAGACGCCGCTCGCGCCCGAGCAAACCGTCAAGATCGTGCAAAGTTGCGCCAACAATGGCGTACTGGCCATCCGCTGCGGACTGTATTCAAACGGTTTGCGCTTCTTGTTTCCGTTGGTGATCTCCGAGGAGCAGCTACAGGAAGGCATGGATGTTGTCGAAGAAGCACTCAGCCAGTAAATCAATTATGAATCAAGGTTTGACAATTCTTAATTCGTAATTCTTAATTCACTATGTTTCCAATTATTGAAGTGAGCGGATCAGCCTATGAGCGCGGCAAGCAATATGGCACTGCTGCGGCGATGCAAACGCGCCACAGCATCCGCTCGTATGCTGAGTTATTTGCGTATCGCTTGGGGTTGAATTGGCTTGTCGTGTGCGACAAGGCGCAAGCCTACGCAAAGCTGATCGAGAATACAGCGCCAGCGCTAATGGATGAGATGCGCGGCGTAGCAGATGGCGCTGACGTAGATTTGATGGAGGTCGTGGCGCTCAACGCACGCACCGAGTTGCTCGCAGGTATCGGCACTGGCACAAAACACGCGAACGCTGAGAGTGCCATTCAACAAAACGAAAAACTGATGCAAACCGACATGGCGCTGGCCATGAATGAATGCACGGCGGTTGCGGCGTTGCCATCGGCAACAAAAAACAAACACACGCTATTAGCGCAGACATGGGATTGGATGGGTAACCAACGCGCAGCATGTGTCGTGCTGCGCGCGCAAGGCGATGACGGCGCCGACTATGCCACGATCACCGAGGGCGGCATGCTTGCCAAGATCGGACTCAATCAACATGGCATTGCTGTGACGCTAAACATTCTTGCGTCTAAATCAGACGGCAAAAAAGCTGGGTTTCCGGTGCATCTCATTTTGCGCAGTGTGTTGAATCAAAAAGACTTCGAGTCAGCTGAGCGCTTCATTCACAGCATCGCACCATCAGCGTCGTCGTGCATCACCATAGCGTCGGCGGAGGGCAAAGTAGCGTCGTTTGAAGTGACTCCAACGCATGTTGTCGCCATGCAACCGCGCGATGGCGTAATCTCACATACGAATCATTGCA
>CAZVQE010000258.1:0-4036 GCA_964628875.1 uncultured Anaerolineae bacterium | reverse complement strand
AATAAGTGATCGGATTCCTTTGAGGAATCCGATCACTATTTACCACCAAGTACATCACACGCCATCAAAACTGCAGATGCTTAACCGTCAGGCGCTCGTTGATGAGCTGATGTAACGAATCAATGCCTATGCGAAGGTGTAAATCCACGTAGCTTTTTGACACGCTCTTGTCGCTGCTCTCGGTCTTGACGCCGTCGGGGGTCATGGGCTGATCGGACACCAGCAACAGCGCACCCGTTGGAATCTCATTCTTAAAGCCCGTGATAAACAACGTGGCGGTCTCCATATCAACGCCGATGCAGCGAATCTTTTTGAGATAGTCTTTGAACTCAACATCCCACTCCCACACACGCCGATTGGTCGTGTATATCGTGCCCGTCCAATAATCTTGCTCAAAGTCGCGGATGGTGGTCGAGACGGCTTTTTGGAGCGCAAACGCGGGCAACGCCGGCACCTCAGGCGGGAAGTAATCGGTCGAAGTGCCCTCGCCGCGTATCGCCGCAATCGGCAAAATCAACGAGCCAAGATGGGTGATCTCCTTGATGCCGCCGCATTTGCCAAGAAACAGCACTGCCTTGGGATGAATCGCCGAGAGCAGATCCATGATCGTCGCGGCGTTGGGGCTGCCCATGCCAAAGTTGATGATGGTGATGCCCTCTGCCGATGCAGATGACATCGGACGGTCTTGCCCCATGACCGGCACGTTATGCCACTCAGCAAATTTATTCACATACTCATTAAAGTTTGTGAGCAGGATGTACTTGTTAAATTGATCGAGTGGACGTCCGGTGTAGCGCGGCAGCCACGCCTGAACAATGTCTTCTTTTGTGCGCATAGATAGATTTTATGCGCATCATGTGACTGTCAAGCCGTCCGATTAGCAGAGTGTGTATTGTCAGTGTTGAGTCTCATGATCCAGAGAATTGCCGCCCAGTACGCCACATAGCTCAGCGACTCCAACAGTGACGGCGCATCGGCGTAACCAATCAGCGTGCGCAAAAATTGCCCGAGTGTTGAATCTTGATTGAGCAGCGCGCTCAGGTCATACGTTTGCGCAGTCAGCATCGGCAAGACACCGGCCTCTTGAAACTCATGCACGGCATGACCTAACAAACCTGCCGCAAAAATCAGCAAGGCAATACTCGTGACGCTAAAAAACGCGCGCAGATTGAGCTTGATCGTTGCTGCGTAAATCAAATAACCCAGCAACGCGGCGCACAGCAACCCAAGCACGCTGCCGCCAATCGCCGCAGCCGCATCGGTCTGAAAAGCCGCAGCGCCAATTAACAATGCTGTCTCGACGCCCTCGCGAAATACAGCGAGAAACGCCATAGCAAACAAGCCCCAACGCGCCCCACTCTGCAACTGCGCGCGCAGCTTGCTCTCTAGCTCGTCTTTGAGCTGATGCGATTGCGAGCGCATCCAAAATATCATCCATGTCAAGATGGCAACCGCGAGCAACATCATCGTGCCTTCAAACAGTTGCTCGGCTGTGCCCTCAAGCTCGGCGCCGATAAGATTGATGCCAATCGCCAGCAAAACACTGAGCGCAATCGCCGTCAGCACACCGAGCCATACGGTCGTGCCACGCGCCATTTGCCCGCTCTTGCGCAAAAAGCCAAACAAAATACCAACAATTAATGCCGCCTCGAGTCCCTCGCGCAGCGCCAACAAAAATGTCACAAACATAACGCAAGCAATTGTATGGAAAATAACATCGCGCTCAAGTCAGCTTGTTAAGCGCGCGCATTAACCTGTGTAAATTTTTTTTTGGGGTTTGAGAATGAATAAATCGGCTCTATGCAAACACACGCACCATGTCGGCGGGCAATTGCACTTTGACATTCGCGCCGCTGACGAGCTGCAATGAGCGTGCCTGATGTGCCGGCACCTCAGCCAGCAGCTTGCCAAATTCAGCCCCAACCAGATGCAGGCGATAGGTCGTGCCCATAAACTCGGCGTTTTGTATGGTCGCGCTGAGGCAATCGCCACAGGCAGCGTCCGCGGCTAACACGCGGACTTCTTCGGGTCGCAGCGCCAATTTGACGGCTGCGCCCACTCCAAAGCTCGCTGCGGGTGCACCCAGCGCCAGCGTATGCGCGCCAAAGCGCACATGCCCTTGAGCATCACTCACCGCCGCTGGGATGAAATTCATCGAACCAACGAAATCAGCCACAAAACTCGTTTTTGGGTTTGAGTAAATTTCTAGTGGCGTGCCGATTTGCTCGATGCGTCCTGCGCTCATGACAACGACGCGATCTGAGATCGAGAGCGCTTCCTCCTGATCGTGCGTGACGTAGATCGTCGTGATATTGAGCTGACGCTGAATCTCGCGAATCTCGTAGCGCAGGCTTTCGCGGATCTTGGCGTCGAGCGCAGAAAGTGGCTCATCGAGCAATAAGACTTGAGGGCGAACGGCAATCGCGCGCGCCAACGCCACACGTTGTTGTTGTCCACCTGAGAGTTGATGCGGATATTTATTCGCATGCTCCTGCATCTTGATGAGCGACAACATTTCGTCTATGCGTTGCTTGCGCTCGTCGGCAGATTTGCCTGCGATCTTGAGCCCAAAGTCAATGTTGTCGCGCGCACTCAAATGCGGAAACAACGCATACGATTGAAACACCATGCCAACATTGCGCTTGGCGGGTGCGAGCGCAGTGATGTCATTGCCATCGAGTGTGATCGTACCGTGCGTCGGCGACTCAAAGCCAGCGATCATGCGCATCGTGGTTGTCTTGCCACAACCGCTCGGTCCGAGGAATGAAACAAACTCACCACGCGTCACATCGAGATTGAAATCTTCGACCGCAACGGCAGCGCCAAATTCTTTACGGATATTTTTGAGTGAGAGGTATGCCACGTTTTTATAAAAATAAATACTGTGTTGCGTCAGCGCGCGCCGCTGATCTGAGTCTGTCCGGGCGCGCGACGACCGAGTAGTTGAATGGCGCCTGTGCAGAGCCACGTTAGCAAGAAACTGAGAATCGCCACCGCAGAAGGTTCATACACCTTACTGCTCGACAACAAGTTCATATACGGCCCAAAGGCGGGTTGCACCAGCAACGATGCCATCGTAAATTCGCCCATGACAATCGCAAAGGTCAAAAATGCGCCGCTCAACAAAGACACCATGATGTTTGGAAAAATGACCTTAAACAAAATCGTAAACAGCGATGCGCCAAGACTTTGCGCGGCTTCGGTCAGCGTATGCACGTCAATCGAGCGCAAGCCGATGTCCACCGAGCGATACATATATGGCAGCGCAAACACCACATTGCCAACGATAAACAGCAGCGGCGTCTCGATCATGACTTGGAATGGATATCTGCCATAAATGCGACTGAGACCAAACACAAGCACAACCGCAGGCAGGATCAACGGCAGCAACGCAATAAACTCAAACGCGCGTCTAAATTGCGGCAGCCGCAATCGCACCCAATATGCCGTAGGCACAACCAGCAACACGCTGACCACAATCGTGATAACCGCGATATACAAAGAGAATAAAAACGAAGACGCAAATTTCGGATCGCTGATGACGTTTTGATACGCCAACAAGCTCAATGTGCCTTTTTGCGCGCGCAATGAAAACTCAGCGGTTGCGTAGAGCGGCGCCAAAAAGTAAATCGCGCCAATCAGTATCCACAACCATGACCAAAATGACATGCGCTTGTTATTCATTTCAGCCACCTTGCTGTGCGGTTTTGCAAGAGTGAGTACGCCGTGATGCTAATTGCCATCACAACAATCATGCCAAGCGCCAGCGCGCTGCCAAAGCCTTGATTATTGAGCACATCGCCGCTGATCTGTCGCGCAATCACGAGTGGCACGAGGTTAATCTGACCGCCTGTGAGGGCATACGCCGTCGCATAAGCGCCAAATGCATTCCCAAACAACAAGATAAACACACTGAGCATAGCGGGCAACAAAATCGGCAAGCCAATGAGTGTCCAATACTGTGTCGGGTTTGCTCCGAGACTCTCGGCGGCTTCGCGCCATTGTTTTTTGAGTCCTTCGAGCGGCGCAGCAAACA
>CAZVQE010000257.1:0-4064 GCA_964628875.1 uncultured Anaerolineae bacterium | reverse complement strand
TGTCACGTCAAACGGTGGCACCTGTGTCACAGGCAACACAAGGTAGTCGTATCGCTCCATAAATTGCTGCACACGCTGCCACAATTGCGCGCGTTTGACCTCAGCCAACGCCACATCCTCAGCGCTGAGCTTTAAGCCCTCTTCGTAATTCCAAATGACGGTGTCTTTGAGTTGCGCCTTGTGATTGTGATATTCTTTTTGCCGCCCTTGCACAAACGCATGCGCGCGCAATTTCATAAACACATCATCTGCCTCACTAAAATCTGGCGCGTCTTCATCCACGCGACAACCCAGCGATTCAAAGACCTTTCGATTGGAATCCACAACACCTTGGACACGCGTATCAACATGCATATTTGGCAAGTCTTTCATCCAAGCAATTCGCGCGCCTTTCAAATTGCGGTTCAACGGCTCAGCAAAAACAGCGGGATCATCGCTCAGCGCCAACGCCGCGCGCGCGTCTGCGCCCGCGATCACGCTCAACATCAGCGCGAGATCGCTGACATTACGCGCCATCGGTCCATCAACAGATAATGTTGACCACAACCCTTTATTAGGCAGATGCGGCACTCGTCCGGGTGTCGGGCGTAGACCCACCACATTACAAAACGCAGCCGGATTGCGCAAGCTGCCACCCATATCACTGCCATCCGCCAGCGCGGTCATGCCGCACGCCAACGCAACCGCCGCGCCGCCACTGCTGCCGCCACAAGTCTTTGTCAAATCATACGGATTGAGTGTCGCGCCAAACACTGCGTTAAATGTCTGCGAGCCAGCGCCAAACTCAGGTGTGTTGGTTTTGCCGAGGGTAATGGCACCCGCGCGGCGCTGACGCTCGACGATGATCGCATCGTAATCGGGCACGTAATCTTTATAGATAGGTGAGCCATACGTCGTGCGAATGCCTTTTGTTTCAGCGAGGTCTTTGTGCGCAACCGGCACGCCGTGCAATGCGCCCAGTGAGTCACCACGCATAATTGCTGCGTCAGCCTGCTTAGCGGCTGTCATTGCCTGTTCTGCGGCGACAGTCACGACGGCATTTACTTTTGGATTCACACGCGCAATCTGATCAAGGTGCGCCTGAGTAACCTCGGTGGCGCTGAGTTGTTTGGCGCGGATGCGTTGCGACATCTCGCGCGCGGACATATAGCAGATTTCGGTTTGGCTCATATCCAATTCTCAAAAAAAGAGAGACGCGCACAAAACGCGTCTCTCAAACTAATTTACGCAGTCATTTGCAGACTGATTTTAGCGAATCGCCTTCTCAGTTTGCTTGTCAAAAATTTGCACGCGATCCATATCAAGCGCGACATCCATCGTGTTGCCTACGCGGGTTTGTGTGCGTGGGTCAACGCGCGCGAGAAATGGCTTGCCCTTCGTATTCAAGTAAACAATGACTTCGTTGCCCATCAACTCAGTGACTTCAACGCTACCTTGCACTTTTTCGGCGTGAATGCCAGCGGGCGTATACATTGGGTCGTGTATGTTTTCGGGGCGAATGCCAAAGATCACCTGCTTGCCGCGTTGTGGGCGGTAGATCGCTGCTTTGCCCTCGGGCATCTTAACGCGGAATGAACCTGTATCCACCCATACTTCGTCGCCTGTGCCAGTCAATGTCGCATCGAAGAAGTTCATGCTTGGGCTGCCGATAAAGCCAGCCACGAATACATTGTCCGGGCGGTCATAGAGATTTTGTGGAGTATCAATCTGTTGCAAGAAGCCATCTTTCATCACGGCAATGCGTGTGCCCATCGTCATGGCTTCGACTTGGTCGTGCGTCACGTAAATGAAGGTCGTGCCGAGTTGCTGATGCAGCTTGCTGATCTCAGCGCGCGCCTGCACGCGGAGTTTTGCATCGAGGTTTGACAATGGCTCGTCCATCAAAAACACAGCCGGGTTGCGCACAATCGCGCGACCGACGGCAACGCGTTGGCGCTGACCGCCTGAGAGTTGCTTTGGCTTGCGATCAAGGAATTTCTCAATTCCAAGGCGTCCAGCCGCTTCTTTGACGCGCTTATCAATTTCATCTTTTGAGACCTTGCGCAGTTTGAGACCAAATGCCATGTTGTCATATACGCTCATGTGCGGATACAACGCATAGCTTTGAAACACCATCGCAATATCGCGATCCTTCGGCGGCACATCATTGACAACGCGATCACCGATGTAAATCTTGCCGTCGCTGATCTCTTCGAGTCCAGCCAACATGCGCAACGAAGTTGTTTTGCCGCAGCCTGATGGTCCTACGAACACCAAAAATTCGCGGTCGGCGATTGAAATATTCAAATCATTCACCGCGACGACGTCACCATAGCGTTTGGTGACATGCTCAAAAGTTACACTTGCCATTATTGAAATCCTTATTTAACTGAAATACAAAATTCGGTTACCCATTGCTGATTTTACTCGCGCGGCTCAATCTGTCAAATGCAAATAAAAAAGGCGAGACTGTGTTTGCCTCGCCTTTTTGAGAATTAGTTGCCGCCCTGCTGACTATCCTTGTGAACCGGCTGGTTTCTGTTGATTGTTATTTTGCGGCGCGTTGCGCGGGGGTTGTTGTCCGTTATTGCGCGGCGCAAAATTTGGCATGTTATTCATCATCGGCGCTGGACCACCCATTCCACCGATCACCTGCGCAGTCACGGCTGTGTCACTCGTCTTGACACCGACACCGTTGATATGCTCGCCGACTTTGATATCCGCCAATGTGCGCTTGGCTTGTAGTGGCATAAACACAGCTTGCGAAACATCTACTTCAATCTGATTGCCAAGGCTCGTCCATACTGACAGCTTGCTGCCATTTATGGCGACTACGAGCGCGTCAAAATGTACGGCGTTGCCATCTTTCTGATTGACAACAATCACGCTGGCTTCAATTGCTGTGTCGCTGAGTGGTTTGCCGTCCACAGTCACCTTATCGCCATCTTTGATGTCGGTGATCTTGCCCGCGAGGTTGCCTACAACGACGACTTTGGTTGAGCCAGTGATACTCACAGCCACATCTTGCGCGTTACGGCGTGTCAATGTCAATCCCGTTGCGCTTGCACTCTTGGCGCTGCCCGCCATCGAGACCGACTCCGGCTTTGGCATCAATGCCACCGCCGATGCCTTGAGGTTAGCGCGATCTACGGGCTTGCTCAGCAATATCGCCACGTCATCGCCCGCCTTAAAGTTGGCAATCGTGGCGGCGGCGACGCCATTCACCACAAACTTGGTGCTGGCATCGGTTGCCACGCGCGTCTCATTATTTGCGGGCGTCGCAGCGCCTTGCTGCTGACGTGGCATGCCGCGTTGGGGCATATCTAGCACGAGCGTTGTGCCATCCACCGACTTGAGTCGTGCGCGCAGCGTCGTATTTTGTTGAATGGGCGCTGCTTTGGGTTGAGCTTGCGGCGCGGCATTTGGATCTGCCTGATTTGGCGCGCCGTTGGGCTGCCCAAAGCGCTGACCATTGGGCGGTTGCTTGCCCGGGTTGTTGCCTTGACTGTTTACGGCAGCCGCGGCGCTTTGCACATTGGTTGATGCGTAGGCTGCGCCGCCCGCAATTACGGTTGTAATCGCAGTCGCTGCGAGCGCTAGTTTCCAAGTTCGATTCATATTATTCACCTCTCTAGTGCCAAGAATAAATAGGTTGTTTTAATTTTTTATAAAAATTTTGTAAAAATACTGAAAAAACATGCAGTTGGCGTGTGTAAAATCTTGCCAATGAGAAAGTTTGTCAGCGCATTGTTGTGCGTCGCTGCAATTGTAGTCCTCGCGGCAGCCCCGAGCGCGGCGCAGACACCCGCGCCTACAAAGCTACCGACGCCAACCAAAATCGCGCCACTCGCGCGCGTTACGACACCTGTGCGCGATCAGACAGTGCGCGGCAGCATCAGCATTCAAGGCAGCGCGCTCGCGCCAAATTTTGCCAAGTATGAAATTGCATATGCCAATGAGCCACACCGCGCGAGCTGGACGGTCATCGCAGGC
This sequence comes from uncultured Anaerolineae bacterium, assembly GCA_964628875.1. Lineage (GTDB taxonomy): Bacteria > Chloroflexota > Anaerolineae > J036 > Brachytrichaceae > AQU-03. Next base: position 92 of record CAZVQE010000257.1, on the reverse strand, counting down.
GACGTACAGATGGCGGACAATGGCACCCTCGCCGTGTGGAATACACGCCCCATCAGCGACAGCACATACGCGCTCAGGTTGCAGGTATTTAA
>CAZVQE010000256.1:0-4078 GCA_964628875.1 uncultured Anaerolineae bacterium | reverse complement strand
TTTGTTGCACCAGAGTCCAGTTCAACCTGCCAAATCCCTTTTGTAAAAACACGCCGGTCATGATGGCAAAAACTGGCGCGCCGATCAAGAGCGCTATCCCCAAGATCAACCCAAGCATGATAGACAGAGGAATAAAACACAATGTAATCGCCAACGCAATGCACAAAACAACCCCCGCAAACCAAGCCACGCCACCAGTCAATTCTGATTTTTGCCAATTTGTGCTGGCAACTGCAACCATATTTTGATAACGCTGCGGAAATAATGACACCGCGAATATCGCCAACAGAGTCGAGATCAATACATTGACAAGCAAACTCCAAGTATTTGAAAATCCTCGAAACGGTTCTGTGTTGATATTTGCTTCCCAGTTGCGAAAGGGTGGCGGCAGATTTGGCAAGATATCGCCCAGTGTGCGCTTGCGCGGCGCAACAGGCGCCGAAGGAGTCGAACGTTGATTTATAACCGCGCCCGGCGCAACCGCAATTGACCCGCCAAGCTTGTTTTGCGTGCCATCTACACGCGCAGAGGCAAGCAGCTTTGCCGAGCCACCGATCACATTGATATCTTTGCCCACTGAGCCGCCGATCTCTACACTGCCGCCTAAAACATTGACATCGCCTTCGACGCGGCTGCCTTCTTCGAGTGTTGCGTTGCCGCCGATAACCGTAAAATCACCTCGTAGCGTTTCGTTTGAGTGCAATGTAAAGCTTTCTTCGCCAAGCACCAACTTATCGCCCTCGATGATCACACGCTCGGGCGGTGTCTGATATATCGAGCTGCCAGCAAGTGCAGGCGTCACCACACACAATGCTGCAAATATTAAAACGATTAATTTCTTCATAAGCCTCTTTGAATCTGCTATTTCTATGATTGTGCGCGCACGAGGTCGAGATTAGCGCGCGTTACATTGCTGACTGCGCCCATCACAAACACGCCAAAAACAAATGTCACTGCCAGTGCAACCCACGTGAGCGGCGCGCGCACAACGGCGCTGCCGACTGTCAAAATTACTCGAAACGTATTAATCACCATTACGGTCATAAATCGCGTTATTGTTTCTGCGATCCTCGCAAACAACGTCAAGCGATTTATTGACTCACCATCCATCAAAAATGTAGCAACAGTGCCAAACACAAACACAGCGGCTAGCGCTATTCCAATCGTCCACATCCAGCGTTGCGTCCGCGCACGTGCGAGCTGAGCGGTATGCGTGGCATGCACGGCTTGCATCACATTGCTGCGCAAAATCATCGGCGCTGCAATGTCACGCTGCGCATCAGCCTGCAATAAAGCATGCGCAGACTTGATGCGCGCCAACTCGCTCTCCGTCAATGGCAATTGCGTCGGGTCAGCACTCGATTCACCCTCTAGCATGCGATCCAAAATATCGTTGTAATCCTCTTGCATATCTCACCTCTTTATGCGAGTTGTTTGGCAAATTGCGACTGCGCCATCATGCGGCGCGCGCGAAACAATCGAGACTTGATCGCGCCGACGCTGGTTTTGAATGTCGCCGCGATATCCTCATAGCTCATGTCGTTCCAGTAATGCATCAACACAATGCTGCGATCTTCACTGGGCAATCCATTGAGCATGCGCGTCACAGCCGCATGCTGATCCTTATCTTCGACGATCTCTTGTGCCGATGGCTCATGACTCTCAAAATAATCACTTGGCTCATACTCAGGCGTATCCAACGGCACAAGCTCTGTAAATGCAGTCGGCTCGATCTTGCGACGGCGCAAACGGTCAATACAAAGATTTGATGTGATCGTCATAATCCATGTCTTAAACGGGCGCTGAGAGTCATACGTTTTGAGCTTAGCGTACGCCTGCACAAATGCGTCTTGAGCGGCGTCTTGCGCCTCTTGCTCGTTGCCCAACATGCGCAGCGCAAAGTAATACACGCGCGATTGATGCGATTCGACCAAGGTCTCAAACGCATTGACATCACCCGCCAACACACGCGCGACGATCTGCGCGTCAGTCATAGGTTGAATTGCGCTCCAACTCATTGAAACAGCAGGCGCAATGGCGTGCGTCGGCAGTTTTCGGTTGACTGCAAACCATGTCATCGGTGACGACATCATTTGCTACTAATACGCAGCGCATATAAAAAAGTTGCAATGCTGTTTGCTTTTAGCGCGTGACCTCGATGATGCGAATCAACACGCTATTATTTGTGGCGCTGGTTTTGCCGGAGTTTGCCACTTGCAATCGTCCGCGGTCATCATATAAGCCAACTTGCACGCGATAGCGTCCCGCTGGCAAATCGCGCGGCAACGCGATATCAAACGTGTCATTGACAAGTGTGCCATTGCTCCATGTAGAGGTTGTTGCGGGAATGCCATTGTTGCGCGGCTCACGGTCGTCACCTTGCGCGACCAATTCATCGCGATCAAGTCTCAACACATGCACAAATGTCTTGTAGCTCGCGCCGACGCGACCGCTCGCGCGCCAATTCAACCCAACCTCTAGCGTCTGCCCCGCGCGCAACTTGTCGCTGTTGAGCCGCGCCGACTCCAAAACAATCGGCGTCGCAAATGTCACACTAAGTGGCACGCGACCGCCGCTGCTCAGCGTCAGCGTGATGGTCGAGGTTGTCGGCACGCGACTGCCCGCAGCGGGGTCAACCGCCAAGATCATCTTTTCGGGCTGCACAAAATTAACCTCGTCAGTGGTAACAATCGTCCAACTGATTGACTTTGTAAAAAAATCTTTGAGGCTATCGTCATACACGCGCCCGATCAAACCAATTGGGATTTCTTGGAGCGCGACCGCTGTGCTGGTTGGCGTAGCCGTGATTGATGCAATCGATGTTGCTTGCGTCGCGGCTGAGCTTTGTGGCGCGACAGTTGAGGCGGGTTTAGTCGGCGTGGTGATATTGCCAGGCGGCTCCGAGTAGGTGCGATACACATTCCAATACAAAGGTATCAGCCCCAGCACACACGCCAACGCCAGTGCACTCAGCGCCCAAATAAACGCGTCGGGCTTGCGCGGCAGCATCGATGAAGTTGCGCCAGTTGAGCCTGTCACTTGTATCGGCACGCTGTTGCCCGTTGCGGCTTGATTCACGCCTGTGTTGATCGGCGCGCGCGCAAACGGCGGCTGCAATGGAACTGTTTTCTTTGCGGCCGTCCTAATCGGTTGCGACACTGCATGCGGCGCAGTTCGCCCCATCGTCTGCTCATCGCCCTGCTCCAAATACGCATCCAGCACTTTTGCAAATTGCGCGGCGTCCTTAAAACGCTGTGACGCATCTTTGGTGAGTGCGCGGCGCACGATACCTTCGAGTTGCAGGGATACGTTAGGGTTCAATTCGTGCAACGGCGGCGGCTCAGCCGTCATGTGCATCCGCGCCAGCTCTTTGGTGTCTTTGCTGTCAAATGGCAGTCGCCCCGCCAACATCTCATACAACATCACGCCGATGCTATAGACGTCACTGGCTGGCGTTGGAGCAGCGCCCGTCGCCTGCTCAGGCGCATAATATTGCGGCGTGCCCCACACCGTGTCAGTCTTTTCATTTGGCAGCGCCGTAAAGGCACGCGCGATGCCAAAGTCAGTTACTTTGGCTTTGCCCTCGGGCGTAAGGATGACATTTTGCGGCTTGAGATCACAATGCGCAAAGCCACGTTTGTGCGCGACCGCCACGCCATCGCAAATCTGCTTGGCAATATCTACTGCTTGCTCGATCGAGAGCGATTGACCCATCGCCGCGCGCTCACGCAACACATACTTGAGATCGTGACCGTCGGCGTACTCCATCACGATGTAATAGCGCTCCATGCCATTAAACGTGTCCTTGCCAACGTCATACACCGCGACGATGTTGGGGTGATTTAGATTCGCGGCAGATTGCGCTTCCTCACGAAAGCGATTTACAAAAACGGGGTCTTTTGCAAATTGATCGCGCAGGGTCTTGATTGCCACGACGCGATTGAGCAGCGTATCTTGCGCTTTGTAGACGCGCGCCATGCCGCCGCCCGCGACCAGCGCCAATAAGCGATAGCGTCCGTTGAGGATGATGGGTTGTGTTGTGTCGCCCGCTGACATACAAAAATTGATTTTAGCATTT
>CAZVQE010000255.1:2298-4084 GCA_964628875.1 uncultured Anaerolineae bacterium | reverse complement strand
GGGTGGAGGTGATTGCGTTTAAGTAGATCGAAATTTTTGTCCGCCGTGATTTTGATATCAGATGGCAAGTTGTCATAGGCTTGCCAAAAGCGACGTGTGGAACGATGCATCTAAATCTTTCTCAACAGACTAGATGTTTTCTCGCTCATCGCTTCTTCGATCAAAAAATCGAGCTTGCCATTGGTTGCATCCTCTGCAATTTGCACATCCCACTTGGCAAAATCTTTGTCGGCGAACCATTGTCGCAAAAGAACAAACTCCTCACGCGAGAGCGTCTCGATTTGTGATTCGATTTGCTGGACTTTTGTCATGTCGCCTCCTTATAGATAATTGGCGATTGTACTCGTGCAACTAGGTCAGCTCATGCAACGCGCGCATCGCATCCACGCTGCGACTTCCATTCACCACTAAGCTGATGGCACACTCACTGCTGCCCTGTGCAATCGCCATCACGTTGATTTGCTTTGCGCCGAGCGCGCTAAATACGTGACCACTCACACCCGGCGTGCTGGCGATGCCGTTGCCAACCGCAGTAATGATCGAAACGTCATCCATGACGCTGACCTCTGTCACAGCCAGATTCTCCAGCTCGCGCGCAAACTCGCGCTCAAGCTCTTGCTTGACCTTGGCGGCGCTGGTTTGCGGCAGCACGAGGGTGATGTTTTGCTCCGACGACGCCTGCGCAAACATATATACGCTCGTACCAGTGCGCGCGACCGCGCTAAACATGCGACCTGCGATACCCGCGACGCCTGCCATGCCGCTACCGCGCAGAGTCACCACGCTGCATTTGTTAATGGAGGTCACGGCTTTGATCGGCTCGACCTCTGCGCGCGCCTCATAGCTGATGAGTGTGCCTGCATGCGTTGGGTTGAATGTGTTTTTGACGCGCAATGGGATGTGCCGCTCAACCAGTGGCGCGATAGTCAGTGGATGCAACACCGAAGCGCCAAAAAATGCCAACTCAGACATCTCTTGCGCGCTGAGCGCCTCAATCGTATGCGCATCTGGCACGATGCGCGGGTCAGCGCTTAGCACGCCATTCACATCGGTAAAGTTGTGCACCTCGTCGGCGTCCAGAGCCGCGCCAACGATACTGCCGCTGTAGTCGCTGCCACCGCGTCCGAGTGTCGTTGGGATGCCATTGGTTGTTGCGCCGATGAATCCGGTCACAACGGGCACGATGCCTTGCTGCAAGAGTGGCAACAAGCGTGCGCGTGTTTTTTCGCGCGTGATATCCATGATCGGCGCAGCAGACAAATAATTTGCATTGGTGACGATGATCTCGGTCGCGTCTATGGATTGTGCTGGCACATTCATACTACGCAATGCGCCCGCCAAAATGCGCGCTGCCATACGCTCGCCGAGTCCGCCGATGGCATCCAGTGCGCGGGGCGTCACCTCGCCCAACACACGCACGCTGCCACACAACATCTCAAAGCCTTGTAACAGTTGGTCAATCTCATCGCCGATCTTGCGGCGCTCTTCTTGGCTGGCGATGACTTTGTTGATCGCGGCGTGATGCTTGTCAGCCAGCTCGCGGCGCGCGCGCGGGTAGCTGTCGCCATCACCGGCGGCGGCTGACTTTGCGGCGTTGAGCAATGTGTCGGTGACTTTGATGTTGTCGCTGGGCGTGACAATCTTTTGTGGTTTGCCCATCGCCGATGTGACGACCACGACCCGATCAAAGTTTGATTTTGCGAGCTGGGCGATTGAGGCGCTCTGGCGCATGGCATCGCCATCGCCGACAGACGTGCCGCCAAATTTTAGTACGACGAGAGACATG
>CAZVQE010000255.1:0-2198 GCA_964628875.1 uncultured Anaerolineae bacterium | reverse complement strand
TAGCGAATCATCCCCATGCGGCGCATCCAGTCCACACGGTTCATCAAATAGTCGAGCGAGATGTGTTGATCCTTAGCAACTGCGCTCCAATCGGGCAAACCGAGCTTTGCGGTTTTGATCGCCTCGATAATCGCTTTTTCAATCTTTGTTGGACCCATCACATTATTTTGGGAGTTTTTTGTGCTTGTAGCAGCCATTGAGCGCAAATTGTACCGCACGGCGCTCTTGACGCAGCGCACTTGCATTACACTTCGCGCACTATGTCACAAGCACTAATTTTGGCAAATGCAGAAATCAAAGATTGGATTATTCAAAATGGCGTCGAGATGCTACGCAAAGGCGCGAGCGCGGCGGATGTCGCCGAGCAAGTGGCGCGCGATGTCGAAGATGACTCTGACGATCATAGCGTCGGGTTTAGTGGTTTGCCAAATGTGCTAGGGCAGGTTGAGTGCGATGCCTCATTTATGGATGGCGATACGTTGCGCGCGGGTGCGGTTGCGGCGCTGCATGATTTTCGACATCCGATCAGCGTGGCGCGCGCGGTCATGGAGCGTCTGCCACATGTATTGCTCGTCGGCGAAGGCGCCAACCAATTTGCTGGCGAGATCAACGCTGAACGCCGCAAGATGCTGACGACCGCCGCCGCAAAAATTTGGCGCGACCGCATGAGCAAAATTCAGGTCGAAAAGTATGGCTTTGCGCTCGGGCGCACCAAGCTCAAGTCGCAGACCGATTCGCCCAACGTCATAGACATGGCGCGCCGCGCAATCGAATTTAACGAAGGCGGCGACACGATGAATGTCATCGTGCGCGACGCAAAAGGCAGCATCGTCAGCGCTGTCACCACGAGCGGTATCGCATGGAAGTATCCGGGTCGCGCAGGGGATTCACCCATTCTCGGCGCAGGCAACTATGCAGACAGCCGCCACGGAGCAGCCGCGTGCATGGGTCTGGGTGAATTGACCATGCGGCACGCGTCATCTGTGCGCGCGGTCATGATGATGCAGCTTGGGCAGTCCTTGCAAGCTGCTGGCGAATCGGTTGCGCGCGACATCATCGAGATGCAGCGCTATGTCAAGCGCGCCAGCACCGACGGCAATGAAGGCAAGAGCGGTGTGTGGATTCGCATCCTCATGATGGATCGGGATGGCAACTGTGGCGCGTTTAGCACCGCCTCGCACGATTTGCACTACAAGGTGCAACGTCTCAACGAAGACACGCCGAGCCAAAAACTGGCGTGGCATCCATAAAGCGGCAGTGGTCTGATTTTTACAACCATGCTATTTGGTTTATTACAAATCTTCTTTAATGTGCTGGTTCCCGTGTTTTTGTTGTTAGCGGCGGGCTACTTTGCTACGCGAAGGCTCGGGCTGGAGGCGCGCACACTATCGCGCGCCTCTTATTTCATACTTACGCCTGCATTTGTGTTTTTGACGATTAGCAGCAATAAGATCGAGGCAGCGCTGGCGACGCGCATGATCGGCTATATCAACGCGGTGTATCTGCTGTCTACATTGATTGCGTTTGTCATTGCTCGATTGACGCGCCGCTCACCGCAGATGACGGCTGCCTACATGATGATTGCGACCTTTGGCAACGTCGGCAATTTTGGTTTGCCGATCTCGCAATTTGCCCAAGGCCAAGCCGCGCTCGCGCCCGCCGCGATTTACTTTTTGGGGAATTTGGTGCCCGCGTTTGTGATTTGTGTGTGGCTGGCAAATGCGCAACATGGCAATGTGTTGCGGTCGCTGTTGCAGGTGTTGCGCACGCCGGCGTTGTTGGCGTTGCCGCCTGCGATCCTTGTAAATTTGTTGCAGATCAGCTTGCCGCCACTGGTCACGCGCCCGATTGAGTTGCTGAGCAACGCGTGCATCCCAATGTTATTGCTCACGCTTGGCGCACAGCTTGCAACGGCCGGCATCCCGCGTATTGATCGTGACATGGTGGTGGCTAGCGCCATTCGCCTGATCAGTGGCGCGCTATTGGCGTTTGCCTTTGTAAATGTGTTTTCATTGAGCGGCATCGAACGCAACGTCGGCATCATCCAAGCCGCCATGCCACCGGCGGTTTTGATTTCGTTGATCGCGCTCGAAAATAAATTGCTGCCCGAATTTATTACGCCGACCGTGCTACTAGCAAATGTTGCCAGCATCGTGCCGTTGGCGATTGTGCTGGCGTTGATTTGAGGCGCAGCTACC
>CAZVQE010000254.1:0-4107 GCA_964628875.1 uncultured Anaerolineae bacterium | reverse complement strand
TGTAACCAATGCCGATCGGGTCTTGAGTGATCGCGCCAGCCTCTGTGCCAGCCTTGATCGCGTCAATCTGTTGCTTGCCTGAGTCGTAGCCGATGACGGTGATCTTGCCATCCATCTTCAACTCTTTCACGGCATTCAACACACCGATGATTGAGCCTTCATTCGCGCCAAAGTAACCCTTGAGGTTCGGGTGTGATTGAATGACAGCCTTGGCGATGTCGGTGGACTTGAGCTGGTCGCCGCCGCCGTACTGAATGTCAACGATCTTGACATTTGGATACTTGGCAGCCATCTGCTTGGTGAATCCATCGCGGCGGTCAATGCCGGTGCGGCTGGTCTGATCGTGCACGATCACGGCTACTTCACCTGAGCCACCAATCATCGCCGCCATCTTGTCTGCGGCGGCGCCAGCGGCGGCGAGGTTGTCTGTCGCGGCGGTGGCAACTGGAATGTCACTGTCTACGCCTGAGTCAAAGCCGATCACGGGGATCTTGGCATCCTTTGCTTTTTGGAGCAAGGGGATGGCGGCTTTTGAATCGAGCGCGGCGAAACAAATTGCGGACGGCTTCTTGCCGAGCGCGGTTTGCAACATCTCTAGTTGCTTGTCCACTTGCGCCTCAGTCTCCGGTCCTTCAAATGTGATGTCCACATTCAAATCTTTAGCGGCGTTATTGGCGCCGAGCTTGACCGCTTGCCAGAATTGATGTTGGAAACCCTTGGAAATCACCGGGATGTAGGGCTTAGCGGCAGCGGCGGGTGCTGCTGCAGGAGCTGCTGGAGCCGCTGGCTTTGCTGCAGGCGCGGCGGTGGGCGTTGGGCTGCTGCATGCTGCGAGAGCAGTTGCAAAAGCAATCGAAAGTGCTGAAAGCGTATATTTTTTGTTCATTTTGTTTTTCTATTCTCCTGAAATTGACTCACAAATAAATTAAAAGGTGTTTGATAAAAAAGACTTGTTTTGATCGCGCCTCCTTCTTGTTGAATAAGTTCTTGAGTGTTATTTTTTGCGGCGCATAATGTCGAGATAAACCGCCAAAATAACAATTGCTCCGGTGACAACGGTTTGCCATTCTTGCGGAACAGAAAGAATGCGCAGACCATTGGAAAGCACGCTGATAATGAACGCGCCGATGATGGTGCCGAGGATGGTGCCCTCGCCACCGCTGAGGGATACACCGCCGATGACTGCGGCGGCAATTGCGTCAAGCTCATAGCCTTGCCCCAGCGCCGGTTGCGCCGAGTTTAGGCGAGCCGCAATCACTACGCCAGCCAATCCGCTAAAGAAGCCGCACAATGCATAAACAATCATCTTCCACTTGTTAACGTTCACGCCGGACAGTCGTGTGGCTTCTTCATTGCTGCCAAGCGCAAATGTGTAGCGACCGAGCAGGGTTTTGTTGAGAATGAAAGCCGCCAAAATAGCAGCGCTAAACATGATGAGCACTGCGTTTGGCACATCTGCGCCCGGGATCAAAGAGCCGATCAGTGAATTCATCACCAATTGATTGAACCCGGGAGCGTCATTGAAATAGATTGGTTTGAGCCGTGACAGCACCAGTGCCAGACCTTTGGCAACGTTCAACATGCCAAGCGTGGCGATAAATGGCGGCACTTTGAAGCGTGAAATGATCACTCCATTTAACAAGCCAGCCAACGTCCCCATAAGCAACCCGCCCAAAATACCCACCGGAATTGGTAGCCCTAAGTCAGTGATAAATACGCCCGTCATCACCGCTGACAGCGACATGACTGTGCCGATTGAAAGATCAATTCCACTCGAGATGATGACAAATGTGACACCTAGCGCCAAGATACCGTTGACTGAGGTCGCTAGCAATATGCCGACGATATTCTCAAATTTGAGAAAGTTTGGCGATGCGATTGAAAATACGATGATGAGCAAAATGAGCGCGGCAAATGCCAACAATCTCTGCGCCGCATCGGATTTAAAAAGTGGTGTCTTGGGTTTTGTGGTTACCGCTTCCATGGATTTAACTTCCTGCTAAAAAAACGAGTGTTTGTAGACTAGCTTCGTTGCGTTGCAAGCGTCATGATCTTTTCTTGATTGGCTTCTTGCGCGCTCAATTGACCTGTGATGCGACCCTCGCACATCACAATCACGCGATGACTCATGCGCAAGACTTCAGGCAGCTCGGATGAAATCATGATGATGGATTTGCCTTGCTTAGTTAGATCGTTGAGCAATTTGTAGATCTCACTTTTTGCGCCGATGTCAATCCCGCGTGTGGGCTCATCAAAGATCAAGATGTCGGTGTCGGCGGTCAGCCATTTGCCGATGATGACTTTTTGTTGATTGCCGCCCGATAGATTTTTTGTCTTTTGTTTGATGCTTGGGGTTTTAATGGCTAATGCCTTCACATAGGTGTTTGCGGTATCTTTGGTTTTGCCTTCATTGATTGTTCCTGCTGCGCCCAAAAACTTTTCAAACGAAGCCAAAACGGTGTTGGTCTCGACATCCATTCCAAGCGTCAGCCCGTAACGCTTACGATCCTCTGAGAGATAGGCGATGCCATGTTTGACTGCGTCAGCGGGGCTGTGTATGACGACCTTTTTGCCTTTGATAAAAACCTCGCCGTCGTCCACTGAATCTGCGCCAAATATCGCCCGTGCTGTTTCGGTGCGTCCTGCGCCGACTAGCCCGCTAAAGCCTAATATCTCGCCTTTTTTGAGTTGGAAGCTGACGTCCTTGAGTGCGTTTCCGCGTGAGATGTGTTTGGCTTCGAGCACTACATCTTGGCTGGGATTTTCAGGTACTTCTGGCGCTGATTCAAAGATGGTGCGTCCGACCATCATGCTGATGATGCGCTCTATCGACGTATCTTTTGTAATGACCGTGTCCACGTATTTACCATCGCGCATCACGGTGACACGGTCGGTGATTTGCTTTATCTCCTCAAGGCGATGCGAGATGTGAACGACAGCCGTGCCTTTGTCGCGCAGTTGGCGGCACACGCGAAACAGTTCTTCGATTTCAGATTCTGTCAGCGCAGCGGTTGGCTCATCCATGATCAAGATTGAGGAGTTGAATGAGAGCGCCTTGGCGATTTCGACCATCTGCTGCTTTGCGACTGTGAGCGAGCCGACCTTTGTGCGCGGGTCTAGCTTCAGATGCAACATGTCCAAGATTTTGACCGTCTGTTCGTTAATCGCTTTCTCGTCCAGCGTGAGTCCAAATTTTCCGCGCGGCTCGCGCCCAATAAAAACATTTTGCGCGATCGTCAAATGTGGCATCAGGTTTAGCTCTTGATGGATCATACAAATGCCAAGCTCTTGTGCCGCGCGAGGATTTGATATCTCTACCTCTTTGCCTTTAAAAATAATCTTGCCGGAGTCTTTGGCATAAACGCCTGCAAGCACCTTCATCAAGGTGGATTTTCCTGCGCCGTTTTCGCCCACCACAGCATGCACTTCGCCGCGCAGCAACTCTAGTTGCGCACCGTCCAGAGCTTTGACGCCCGGAAAGGACTTGCAAACATTTTCCATTTTGAGGACGACATCAGTCATATTTCTCTCCATGCTAAATACTTAAAAACACATTCAAATTAAAACAGGAATAGTTTGCAACGCACCGCTCGATTCACGCACGATGAGCGTAGTGCCTAGGACGATTTCACGCGGCGCATCAGATGCTTTGTTGGCAATGCGCTCCATCAATAGTTCTGTGGCAATTCGCCCCATGTTTTGAGCGTCTTGCACGCATACAGTCAAAAATGGATAGATGGCTGATGCCTGAGGAATGTCATCAAAACTAACCAATGCCATATCTTCGGGCACGTCCAAACCTGCATCTCTCAACGCCTTTAATGCGCCGATGCACATCAGATTATTCATCGCCACAATTGCGCTGGGGCGGGGCGACAAGGCGAGTAATTCCTTTACAAGTTGTTCGCTTGAGCCTTCCTTAAAGCTGCCGTGCTTGATGAAGTTTGCGTTGATTGGAATTCCATTTGTCTCTAAAGCCTGTTTGTAACCCTCTAGGCGCTCCTGTGTAGTCGAGATGTGAATGGGTCCACTGATGATCGCAATTTTTGAGTGCCCCTTGCCAATTAAATGTTCGGTGAGAATGCGCCCGCCTTCGACGTTATCGCC
>CAZVQE010000253.1:0-4129 GCA_964628875.1 uncultured Anaerolineae bacterium | reverse complement strand
GTTTATATGTTGAGTCTTTTCCAAAAGAAAAACAGCCTGGATTGTTTGTAAGGCGTATTTTCGGAAAAGATTCAGCCGCATCAGATGAAGAAATGTTGAATTATTATCAGCACGAGTTAAACAAAGTTGGTGGACAAAGTAAAGGAACTTGGGTTACTGCAATTGCTTTTAGAGTTACTGCTTCTCAGATTTATTGCGAAACTTTCGTAAGCGATACATTCTTCACTTCAAAAATAAGTCCTGTGGTCATGGCTGGCGAACCTCTCAACTCATTACAGATTGACCCAATATCAGGAATGTATTTTTCTGAAATGTCACCAAACGAGCGAATCAAGGCTCAAATGCAAAGAGCATCTGGAATTACTCAGTTTATGGAAAAACATTGGAATGAGTTTTAGAGTTTTGTAGGCTAATCACTGAAAAGCAAAGTTCTTTTCCATTCCAAAAGCGTGCCAACATTGCGTGCACTGGACAAGTGCGGGCTTTGCCCTCACTTGAAGGGATTCAGCGCCTTCGACATTTTCTACGCTTTGGCTTTTATCTGCCAATTCCCGCACTTGCCAGTAACGCTCGCCGTTAGGCCGCTACATTCCAGAAAACACGCCTACGGCCTACTCTAATGGACGAAATCGCACACTACAATATCGAACGATGGAAGGCTCTCACCCAAACTAATGCACTCTTCACTCGCCCGTATTTAAACCTAGATGCAGATGCCGCCCGCCAAAAGCTTGACCCAGACGGACACCTGGGCGAGATCACCGGCAAAGCGGTGCTCTGTCTGGCCGGTGGTGGTGGCCAACAGTCTGCCGCCTTTGCCCTGCTGGGGGCAACCGTCACCGTCGTGGACTTGTCGGAAGAACAGTTACACCGTTAATTGTTTGAGCGGCATTCATAGAATCGTGAAACATTTACTGCACATCACCACTCTCGCGTTTATTCTCTGTTCATGCTCAAATGTCGGCATGAGTAATTCAACCACTAACGATGCAGTTAAAACAATTACTGCTACTCCCGCAGCTACCATAGCTCCAACTGAAACCCCGATTGAAATATCGTCTATTACACCACCCCCAGTATTTGTGGGCCCTCACGTGATCGAAACTCCATTTTGGGAGAGTTACATTAAAGCCACTCCCGTTCCGATCATAAAGACCGAACCCGCTTCCAACCAAGCAGACTATATTGAGGTGGATAGAAACACAGGAAGAGGAGCAAAAATTTGGATGCGCCCATTCAAGACCGACTTTGAAGCAGCTGTATCGAATAATCAAGACTGGATAAAGTATCCTGAAAGAATTGCATTGAGAATTTCCGGATATCCAAATCCTGATTCTGCTTTACCAGAAGAAGTTCTATTGTTCCAACCCAGCGAAGATAAGGTTACTGCAATCGTGAGTGATTTGAAACTATTGGATGATTCTCTATTCGGCATTCAATATAGGGTTGAGATGTCAAAAATTGGTAGCTATTGGTCAGTAACTTGGTTAGGTATGCGGTGGCAATGCCGAAGCAATAGAGGTCATGAAGATTGGGGCATTACACCATGTAACTAACAAAAGCAGGCTAACAGTTTCACAGCCACCTAGCACATCATGCCAACAAAAAAAGCAACGTCAAAGAAACACATCGAATATCACAACGACGGCAGCATTTGGGCAACAGGACAGACCATTGACGGAGCGCCGACGGGCTATTGGGAGTGGTTTCGGCTGAATGGAACCAAAATGCGCTCAGGCTACTTTGAAAATGGCGAACAGATTGGCGAGGGGACGACCTACGACAAAGCAGGGCAAGTCTATAAAGTGACAAAGATGAAACCCAAGGCAAAGCCATGATGCCTTGGCACCCCAAACTCACGAATCCAGCACACGCAGAATCGTGTAGCCGAGTGAAACAAGCCCTGTCGTTGTTTGCTCCTCGGCGGCGTGCACCGTGCGCTGGATCAGCGTCACATCGTGATTGCCGTGCGACAGCACGACCGTCAGATGCAACCCATCCTCAAACTTTTGTCCGCGCGACTTGACATACACCGCCGGATGATCCGCTTGCACTTGCTGCAATAGATCGGCAATGCGCGATTCATCACCGCGATCGAGCACAATCGTGCGCTCAGCGTAACCACCCGCGCCGACCGTGCGCTCGAGCACCGTCTGCATCGAAGTGCTATAGATGTCCTTCATCTCAGACGGCACGCCGGGCAGACACACAATCGTCGTATGCGCATTGACATCCAGCGCGATGCCGGGCGCCGCACCGTTTGGATTGTTGAGCGGCGTCGCGCCGCGCGGCATGAGCGCCATCTTACGGCGAGCCTCGTTGAGCTCGGCGCTGTAGTTAGGTCTGATTGTGGCGATGTATTCGTAGCGTTTGCGCACCATGTCGAGGGCAATTGGATCCTCAGCCAACGGGCGATCAAACACACGCGAGATCGCGCGCGCAGTGAGGTCATCGTCCGTTGGTCCGAGACCGCCCGTTGTAATAATCAGCCGCGGTCGGCGCGCAACTGCATTCAACAAAGCCTGCTCGATCTCATCATACTCATCGCGCAGCATCATCACGCGGCGCACGCTCGCGCCAGAGGTAGTCAGGTTGCGAATGAGCCAGTGTGAGTTGGTGTCTTGCACTTGCCCGACGAGTAATTCGTTGCCAATGGCAAATAGTTCTACGTTGCGATTGTTCATGCAAGATGTATTTTATGCCTTGCGTGATGAGCGCTGAGTCTGTCGAAGCGCACTTCGGCAGGTTCAGCGCTCATTGCTTCAACAAGCTTAACTCCCTGCGCAAAATCGCACGGTCACATCGTGAATAATCTGTGTGCCAAACATCAGATTGTTGACGCTGATGCGTTCATCATGCGCATGCGCCAGACCCATCATGCTCGGACCTTCATAGCGCGTCGGGATAAATCCATACACCTTTGTGCCGAGCTTGACGACGTGCCGCGCATCGGTGCCACCCGTGATCAGACCCGGCACGACGATGCCGCCATTGGTGTTTGCGCCAACGCTCAGACGGATGATCTCCAGCAGCGGTGAGCTTGGATCACTCTCGATGCCCGCGCTAAATCTGCCAAACTCGATCTCGACGCTATCGCCGAGCAGCGCGCGCACCTCTTGCGCGATAGACTCGGGCGTCGTGCCGGGTAGCACGCGACAGTCTACTTCGGCTTCTGCTTCGGCGGGGATGACATTGATCTTGGATCCCGCGCGCAAGATGGTTGGCGTGGCGGTGTTGCGACACATGGCGTTGATGCGCAGTTTGATTGGCTCGGGGAATGGCAACTCAGCCAGCGCGTCATCATGCGTGGCGGGGTCGAGCAAGCCGCGCAACATGGTCGCCACGCTCGGCGACACATTCGCCGCCAACGACTCAACAAACGCGCGCGTCGTCTGTGTAAAGTGCAATGGCAATGGCGTCTCGATCACTTTGGTCAGCGCCTTTGACAGCGGCAAGATCGAGTTATTCATGTGCGGCTGCGAGGCGTGACCCGGCTTGCCGCGCCCGCGTAGTTTGAATCGCGCAGCACCCTTCTCACCGGTGCTGCACACAAAGAAACTCTTGCCATCCATCTCGATGCTCGTGGCGCCGCCCTCAGTTAGCGCATACTCGGCGCGAATAAGATCGGGGTGATTTTGCACCATCCACAACGCGCCATACGTGCCGCCTACTTCTTCATCGGCGTTTGCCATAAAGATGACGTCGCGCTTGAGCGGCACGTTGTTGCGTTTGAGTTGAATGAACGTCATCAAGTTCATGGCAACCATGTGCTTCATGTCGGTCGCGCCACGCCCCCAGATCACGCCATCTACGAGGTCGCCACTAAAGGGTGGACGCTGCCATTTGTCCGCTTCGGCTGGCACGACATCCACGTGACCAAATAGCATAAATGGCGCTTGGCTGCCATCGCCTTTGAGCCGCGCAACGAGGTTGCCGCGCCCGGGCGCACTCTCATAGATCACACTCTCGATGCCTTCGCGCTTGAGGACTTGCGCGATGTAGTTGATGCACGGCGTTTCGTTGCCGGGCGGGTTGGTCGTGTCAAATCGAATGAGGTCTTGCAGTAATCGCGTTGCTTCGTCGGTCAGAGGTTGCCAGTTCATAAAGAAATTATAGGCGCGCGTGAGGC
>CAZVQE010000252.1:0-4133 GCA_964628875.1 uncultured Anaerolineae bacterium | reverse complement strand
AAAATCACATCATCCACCAATCAATAAAGCGCTCGATGCGCAGCAAGGCGTCGAGCATATTGTGCGCGTGCGCAAAGCCGTGCGCCTCATCCGGATAGCTGCGAAACTCAAACGTCTTGCCCTCGCGGCGCAGCGCATCTACGAGCTGCACACTCTCGCCAAACGCCACGCGCTGATCTTGCTCGCCGTGCATCACGAGCAGTGGCGCCTTGATGTTGCTAATAAAGTTGAGCGGTGAGGCAGACTCATAGCGCTCACTCTGCGTACTGGGGTCGCCCATTTGCCACTCGACGTCGAGACGTCCGCTGTGATCGCCGCTCGCCCATGACGTCTTGAGATGACTATCGCCATACAGACACACGCCGCATCTAAAACGATGATGGGGGTCTTTGCACAGCGACAGCAGCGTGAGATAGCCGCCGTAGCTCTGCCCCCAGATCGCCACACGGCGTTGATCTACGCCCGCCTTTGCGACCAGATAATCCGACGCATGCAGACAGTCCGCGAGATCGCCGACGCCCCAATTAAACAGATTAGCGTCCTTGAGCGCGCGCCCGTAGCCGGTGCTGCCGCGATAGTTGGGGCAGATCACGGTGTAGCCCTTTGCCACAAAGTATTGGCGAATGGGATCCCACGATAGATCGTAATGCACGTTTGGTCCGCCGTGCGGGCAGACGATGCCTGCGCGCTGAATGGAGCGGCTCGCGTGCGGCGGCTCGTACACAAACGCAGGGATCATCATGTCACTGCTGGCGTACTCGATGTGACGCGGCGTGACAAATTCGGCGTGTGCAAATGCAGCCGCACTCGTGCGCGTGAGCGCCGTCAGAGCGCCATTTGACAGATCACAGATATAGAGCGCGGGCGGCTGCGATGGCGAATCAAACCCGACCACGACCGCATCGCGTCCGCGCAGCCACTGCGGCAGGCTGTAGTTGCCAGCGGGCGCAGACACACGCCTCGCCTCGCCACTGCGTGCATCTACGACAAATAGTACATCCACTGCGAGGCGATTCGCCAAGACAATCAGGCGCGTGCCATCGGGTGACCACGCAAACTCCTCGATGTCGAGATTGAGGCGCGTGAGCTGTCGCAAATGTGAGCCGTCGCGCGCCATCATCCACACTTCATCGTGACTACTGTGGTTGCACAGCATGGCGATGGTGTTGCCATCGGGTGAGAATGCGGGCGACCAGCATTCGACGTTGTCATCGGGCGTCAGGCGCTCGGCATCCGCATCATCTAGTCCGACCGAATACAGATCGTCTTGTTTGTGACCGTGCTGCGGCGAAGCCGAGTAGATGATGCGCGCGCCGTCCGGCGACCACACGGGCGTGCTGCATTCATCCTCGGACAGCGTCAGCCCCGTGATCCAGCCACCCTCAAACGGCACAAGCGCGATTTGCGACACGTCATTTTTTTGCGTGCTAAAGACGATACGTGTGCCATCCGGCGAAAAGAAGGGCTCGGCGGCGTCCTCACTCATATCGGTGAGTTGGCGCGGCGCGCCGCCGTCGCTGGCGATGACATACAGATTGCTCACGCCGTCGCTATATGCGCCAAATACGATCCAGCGTCCATCGGGCGACCACAGCGGCGGCTCATCCTCCCACCAATTCACATGCGGACGGTTGAGCGTCAGCCGCGTCGGAAATCCGCGCTCAGCGAGATCGAGTAGCCACAGATCACTATGCCCACCGCGATCCCAATAAAACGCGACTTGCGTGCCATCTGGCGAGACGGCGTGATTGTGCACACGCTCCCAACCTTCGACGACCAATTCGGGCCACAGCAACTCGGGCGTGTACGCGCTCGGACGCGGCAATGCGCGCACCCCTTGATACTCTTCGCGTGGCTCGTGACGTGGCGCGTCACTCGATGATGTTGAATGGACAAATCGCACGGTGAGATTGTAGCGCGATAATCTGCGCGTAATGCCTGCATCGGCTAACGCGCCATTCAAAAAAATCATCGCGTGGATCGTGTGCGCCGCACTGCTGACCGCCTCGCAAGCGCCACGGCATGTATGGCTCATCGGCGCGCCACAGACGGTGCATACGCGCAACGATCTGGCAGGCATGCACACGCGCTTTGTGGACGAAGCCGAAGAATGGAAGATCAAGCAAGGCACACAGATGATCCGCGAGATGGGCGCGCCATGGATGGTCGAGTTTTTCCCGTGGGCGTACTATGAGCCAAACAAAGGGCAATTTGACTGGCGCAACGCCGAGCGCATCATCGCCCACGCCAACGCGCAAGGGCTGCGTGTCATCGCACGACTCGGCTTTGTGCCGCAGTGGGCGCGTCCGCGCGACACGACGTTTACGCATCTCGACGCCGATCATTACGCAGATTTTGGCGCGTTCGCTGCGGCGTTTGCAGCGCACTTTCGCGGACAGATTCACGCCATCGTGTTGTGGAATGAACCCAACCTCAGCAGCGAGTGGGGCTTGCGCGCGGTGGATGCGCGCGCCTACGTGCAGATGCTGCGCGTGGCGTATCCGCTCATCAAACGCGCCAACGCCGATGTGACCGTGTTGGTGGGTGCATTGGCGCCGACGCACGAGCCGCTCGGCAGCCCCAACGGATTGGACGACCTGATCTATCTGCGGCAAATGTATGCCACGCTGAGCGCCGATTCAACTCAACAGCGCCCTTATGACGGATGGGCGATTCACAGCTACGGGCAAAAGGCGGAGCCCGAGGCTCTGCCTTTTGCGGATGAATTGAACTTTAGGCGTGCGGAGCTATTGCGCGAGATCATCGCCGCACATGGCGACGCGGACTTGCCGATCTACATCACGGAGGCGGGCTGGAACGACGACACGCAATGGGTCAATGGCGTGACACCCGCGCAGCGCATTCGCTACACGTTGGAGGCGCTGGAGTATGCGCGCGCGCATTGGACGTGGGCGCGCTGTGTGGCGTTTTGGGTGTTTAAGCTGCCCGCGCCAGCGCACGGTTACCGCGATCACTTTACGTTTGTCACGCCGAGCCTCGAGCCGCTGCCGATCTACGATGAGCTGAGGCAGGCGCTGGCGAACGGAGGGTAGAGAAGTCAGCAGTCAGATTTCAGATGGCTCGTTGCTCATTGCTTTCTACTGATTGCTCGTTTGCCAAAAATTTGACGAAGTCACAGGAATTGCGAAATTTGTGCGATTAATACTTCAAATTCGCGTGCAGAGTTTTGCGAGTTTTACGACTATCTAGGCAGAACACAAAAAACACGCACAGGAGGAAGAATAATGTTTGATCTAATCGCACTCATTGTCATCACGGGCTTGGTCATCGGTTTGCTGTCGGCGGGCGCATCTGCCGCCATGAACGCATTCCTCCGCCTGACGCTGCATCGTTGATTGATGGGAAGACTGGAAGAAGAAAGAAAAGGAAGCAAGGATATTTAACCTTGCTTCCTTTTCTTTTTTTATTAAGGAGATTCCTAATTCATGCAATGGGTGATATGTATGTAGCAATGTGTTGCACCTAGATATGCGACGCATAGATGCGTAGACATGACGATTGTTTGTTGCCTTTGCATCATTAGGCAATCTTCCATGCTTTTCTCGTGAATATTGGCGTATTATCAAATAAACATGAAACTCACCGACAACGAAAAACGCGAAATTCTAAAACTCCTCGAATCGGACAGACCTTTGCCCGATAAATATCGCTTCCTGCTTTTCGACGATAAGCGCGAAGTGGAATTAATTTGGAATGGCAAAAGTAACGAAGTGACAAATATCGTTTTGCCTTTTCAGGTTATCGAGCAGGTGGACGAGCCACGCGCCGAGAAATTAGCCGATACCGCGTTACAGTTGGATTTGTTCGACACACGCGGACGGCAAAAAAGCGGTTGGACAAATAAACTCATTTGGGGCGATAACAAGTTAATTCTTTCGTCTTTGAAAAACGGCGCAATGCGTGAAGAAATTGAAAAGAACGGCGGAATCAAACTGATTTACATTGACCCGCCTTTCGATGTCGGCGCAGATTTTTCAATGGATATTGAAGTTGGCGACGACACATTTACCAAAAGACCAAACGTATTGGAAGAACTCGCCTACCGTGACACTTGGGGAAAAGGCGCAGATAGTTTTATTGCCATGATTTACGAACGCTTGATTATCATGCGT
>CAZVQE010000251.1:0-4157 GCA_964628875.1 uncultured Anaerolineae bacterium | reverse complement strand
GAGACCGGCGCGATGCTAGCTGTGTTGATGGAGGCAGGCTTGGCAAAATTTGGCGACGCGAAATTTTTGGGCAGCGCGCTCGGCGAAATCCGCAAAGGCAGCGACGCGGGCAAACTCTATGCGCAAGGCACAGCCCGTGTCGGCGAACACTTCAAGGTCAAGCGCGTGCCGGTGATTAAAAAACAAGCCATCAGCGCCTACGATCCGCGTGTGGTCGAGGTGACAGGCGTCTCGATGATGGTGACGGCACAAGGCGCCGATCACACCGTGGGCAACATGCCACGCCTCAAATCGCGCGAGATGACCCTCGAGCAGATTTTGGATGCCAGCGTCAAAGATCAGGTCAAGGTCGCGGCACAAGACTCACTCGGATTCTGCATCTTCGGGCGCACCATTACAACCACGCAGTTGCCCTTCATCGTCAATGCAATCAACGCCGCCCAAGGCACGCAACTTACCGAAGAGTTCTTTTATCAGCTTGGCACAGATGCGCTTAAATATGAGGACGAGTTTAACCGCCAAGCGGGCTTTAGCGAATCGGACGACGACCTGCCAAAATTCTTCTACGATGAGGCCTTGCCACCCACACAGCACGTCGCGCGTTTTCGTGGCGCAGATGTGCATGGCATCTATGCGCGGTTGAATTGAGCTTGATGCGCATGGAACGACTGATAAAACTCGACGGCACCTGTAATACACGCGATTGCGGCGGCTATCCGACGACTGATGGCAAGCACACGCGTTGGCACATGCTGATACGCAGTGACGCGCCTGTGCGCCTCACGCGTGCGGATCGAGATGTGTTGGCGCGCTACGGCGTACGCTCTTCGCTCGATTTGCGCTTTGATATTGATCTCATTCAAAAACCCAGCGCGCTGGTGAGCGACAAACGCATCGCCTATCAGCATATCGAACTGCACCACGACTACATGGGGTACATGGTGCCTGATCCAGTGCAGCCGACGCGGCTACCGCGCACACTGGATGAGTACTATATGGGCGTTGTCACTCATTGTCGCCCGCAGATTAGACGTGTGATGTCGTATTTAGCGCGACAAGGTGTTTTTCCGGTGATGCTCAACTGTGCGATGGGCAAAGATCGCACGGGCATTATCGCGGGGTTACTGTTGGCAAATGCAAGCGTGCCGGATGAGATTGTCGCCGAAGATTACGCACTGACCGCGCACTATGCGCAGCCAGTGTTTGATGAGTATCTCGCCGAAGTAGTGCAACGCGGCGACGCCGATCTGGAGTGGGAGCGCATTATGTGTGGCTCGCCGCCTGAGGTCATGATGCGTCTGCTTCGCCACCTGCAGAATGAGTTTGGCGGCGTGCGCGAGTTTTTGCTGGCGATTGGCAACACCGCCGATGAGTTGGCTGCACTGCGGACTACGTTGATTGAGTGATTGAATTTGTCATTTCGAGTGGCGCATGGAATGCGTAAGCGAGAAATCCTTCTAAAGCAACATCGCAGAGATTTCTCACTGCGTTCGAAATGACAAATCTATGCACACAGTATTTTGGCAAATTATCCTAAAATAAAACACTCATGTCAGACCTGCCGCAAGTATCCATTCGCAAAGGCAATATTGCTGATGGGGAGCTGCTGTGCAATCTCATCGATGCGTTGGCGGATGCGGAGCGCTTGCCGCGCCCGGACGATGCTGCACGTACGCGGTTAATGCGCGATGCGTTTGGTGCATCGCCGCGATTTGATACGTGGTTTGCTGAGGTGGATGGCGTGCCAGCTGGTTATGCCATCAGCTTTTTTACGTATTCGACATTTTTGGCTTTGCCGTCGCTGTATCTCGAAGATTTATTTGTGTTGCCACAATTTCGCGCGCAACGCGCGGGCAAAGCCTTGTTTTTGCATTGTGTGAAATTGGCGGCGCAACAAGGCTGTGGGCGAATGGAATGGCAGGTGTTGCATTGGCTCACGCCCGCGATTGAGTTTTATAACCGTGTCGGCGCAAAACGTCTCGAAGGATGGCAACCCTATCGCCTCGAGCGCAAAGACCTTGACAAGCTCGCAGGCTTTAATTTGTAGCGGGCAGCAACACTTCGGCATATACAGCGAGTAATTTATCGGCGATACGCTGCCAGCTAAAGTCCTCTGCGTAGCATGAGGCGCGATGTCCGATACGGCGACGTTGCGCGTCGTCATTGATGAGTTTGCAAATGGCATCTGCGAGCGCATGTGCATCACGCGGCGGGAACAGCAAACCCGTCTCGCCGTCGCGCACCAATTTGCTCAAACCTCCAACATCAGACGCAATCACCGGCGTGCCACATGCCATCGCCTCTAGCGCTACCATGCCAAATGACTCATAGTGCGATGGCATCACGACACAGTCTGCCGCCGCAAAATAATATTGCAGCGCGTCCTGATCCTTGGCGCCTTCAAACGTCACGAGATCATCCAAGCCAAGTTGTGTGCGCAATGCAAATAAGCGCGCCATTTCGGCGTTGCTGTTGATGCCCGTAATGCTTGGATCGCCGCCGATGATTGCCACACATAGGTTTGACGAATGACATTTCACGTTACGGCGATTTAGCTCAGCAATGGCGTGAAACAATGTGTCAATGCCTTTGAGCGGCTCAATGCGCCCCGCAAACAAAATTAACCGATGCTGTTTTGGGATGCCGATCATGGACTTGGCATACGACTGCTCAATCGGATGAAACCGCGAGATGTCAACACCGGGCGGCACGATGCGGATACGTGACGAACGCGCGCCATATAAATGCACGAGCTGATCCCATTCCACCTCAGTCGCCGCTGTCACGCGATCAGCCATCGTGCACAAATGACACTCTTGCTCCACACGCAGCTCGCTCTCCATCTCGCGTTCAGATTGCGCGATCTGATTTTTGAGCTCAGCCAATGTGTGAAACGTTTGCACAAACGGCGTGCCCCAACATGATTTGAGTTGTTCGGCGACTAAGCCCGACAGCCAATAATGCGCATGGACGATGTCATAGCGCAATTCTTCGCTTTTGCTAAATTCGCAGGTCCATTCGGTAAATTGAGGCACGAGCGTGAAGAGCTGATCCTTAGGCACAGCTGCTTCAGGACCGGCTGGCACATGTATCACACGAACGCCGCTCGCGATGCGCGGATCAATGCGCAGCGTATTTGAGCCATTGCTGCGTGTAAAGACATCCACCTCATGCCCGCGTCGTGCAAGTTCGCGCGCGGCTTCGCGCACAAACACATTCATGCCGCCGGTGTCTTTGCCGCCGAGTGTCGCCAAAGGCGAAGTGTGAAAACTAATAAACGCGATGCGCATCTAAAAATCTACGGGTTTGCCAAGATAGGCGCACTCAAATAATTTGCGCAGCTCGTCGTCGTTGGGTTGTCGCGGCGAGGTAAACAGCACGGTGTCGCCCATCGCGTTATCAATCAAGTGCGGCAATGTGTTTTCAAATTGCGCCCGCGATACCCCCGCTTCTTGCAGGGTCAATGGCGCTTCGAGCGCGCGCAGTAGCTCGCTGGTTTTCTTGGCAAGCTCAAACGCGGCAACAAACTCATCCGCAGCATTGATGCCTACAAAGCGCGCCATCTCTACAAATCGCGTTTCGACATCATCCGGTCGAGACTCATTCCCATAAAACTCGATGACGTACGGCATAAACAAACCACACGCGCGACCGTGCGGAATCTTAAAGAGCGCGCCGGCCGCGTGTGCCATTGAGTGCGCCGCGCCGACCATCGAATTGATGTAACCGAGCCCCGCAATTGCCGCCGCATTTGCCATCGCTTCGCGCGCATCCATGTCGGTGTCATCTTGATACAGGCGCGGCAACATCTCAAAAGATGTCTTCATCGCTGTCAGGCACAACCCGTCAGTAAATGGATTGCGCCACGTGGCGAGATAGCCCTCCATTGCTTGCACCAGCGCGTCGAGACCGGTATCAACTGTTAGGCGCTCAGGCATATCTTTGGTCATCACCGGATCAACAATAGCGATGTCGGGTGTGGCAAGTGGATGTCCGAGACCGAGCTTGCGCGCGGGTGTATCGCCGTCTTGCGGGATGCTCAACACAAAAGCGTAAGTGACTTCACTGCCTGTGCCAGCGGTTGTTGGAATGGTGATCAGCCGTGCTAATTTCCGCAACTCGATTGAGTTAAGCGGGCTGATCTCCTCGACCTCGAT
>CAZVQE010000250.1:0-4192 GCA_964628875.1 uncultured Anaerolineae bacterium | reverse complement strand
ACCCTTGCCCGGAATGTGGCGTATTGAAGACACAGCGATCACGCGCGCGGGCGCAGACGCATGCAACACGGGCAACAACAATTCGGTCAGCAAAAAATGCCCCAGATGGTTGATGCCAAATTCCATCTCAAAACCATCTTGCGTGAATTGGATCGGACCGGTCAAGCCAACTGCGCCCGCATTGTTGATAAGCGCATGCAACGGATAGCCGCGCGCACGATACGCCTCAGCAAATTTACGCACCGACGCCAAAGACGCAAGGTCAAGCGCCATCACTTCGACACTTGCATTGGGACACGCCGCACGAATCGCATTCGCGCTTTCATCACCGCGCTTGACATCACGCGCGGTGATGATGACATGCGCGCCACGCCGCGCCAGCTCAAATGCAGTGGCATAGCCGATGCCGCGGTTTCCACCAGTCACAATCACATATCGTTTGTCGTCACTCATAAGTGACGTCTATTATCGCGGTTTGGCTTCGGGCGGTAGCGGAGTTTGATAGGGTTTGTCTTTGGTCGCTGCAGCAAATTCGGCTTTGGCGCGATTGAGTAGCTCAGGTTTTTCGATCAGATCGAGCGCAGTAGTCGCCAGCGTCTGCGCCGCAAATTGCATACCTTTGAGACCGATACCGCTGCCAACTGCAGCCGTCAATTGCCAGCTATGCCCGGGCGTGCCATGCGGGAAGCACGCGGTGACCATGTTGCCTGTCGGCGCGATATGGCTGACGTCGCCGACCTCGCTCGACCCAGGCAAGATGACATGCTGGTCAGATGGATCCATGACCCCTTCACACAAGACCTCGCCGATATCAGCGCGCGTGACATGCTTTGCGCAGGCATCGAGTGTCATCTTGTCGCTGGTTTCCATCATCTCGGGCGAGACGGTTGCGCGCAGTTTTGCGGCGAATTGAAAATCTTCGGGGTCAAACTTGATGCCGCCAATCGCTTTCATGTTATCGAGCAATGCTTCGCCAATCGCGCGGTTGTTGAGCAAATCGTAACAACCGGTGACAAACTCAATATCATGTGTGGTGCCGCTCATCAGCGCTGCACCTTTGGCAATATCCAGCACGCGCTTATAGATGTCTTCGACTTGCTCACGCTTTGGCGCGCGCACAAAATACCAAATCTGCGCATAAGCTGGCACAATATTGGGCGCTTGCCCGCCGCGCGTGATGACACTGTGAATGCGCGCCTCGGGGATGATGTGTTCGCGCAAATAATTGACGCCGACATCCATCAACATGCAGCCATCAAGCGCGCTGCGTCCGAGATGTGGCACCGCACCGGCGTGCGCCGCGACGCCGTAAAAATTTACACGAAAAGAATTTAACGCCAACAACGAACCTGCAATCGAAGCCGTGTTGAGGTTGCTCGGATGCCACGCCAACACCGCATCCAATTCATCAAAGGCTTTATCACGCGCCATATACGTTTTGCCGACCAGCGTCTCCTCCGCAGGGCATCCGTAAAATTTGATCGTGCCGGGCGTCTTGCTCAGCTCCAACGCTGTCTTGACCGCAATCGCGGCCCCCATGCTGGCGGTGCCAAACAAATTGTGACCGCAACCATGCCCTGCTCCGTCTTGCACGACTGGGCTGCGCTCCGAAGATTTGTGTTGCGATAGCCCGGGCAGCGCGTCATATTCGCCGAGGATGCCAATCTTCGGACCGCCAGTTCCCCATGACGCAACAAACGCGGTCGGCATGCCGCCGATATTCCACTTCAAATCGAATCCGGCTTCTTCAAGTATTTCGCCGACGCGTTGCGACGCAAATGTCTCAGTGAGTGCGATTTCGGGGCGATTCCAAATATCAAGCGCACAGTCATTCATCAGCGTGCGTGCGCCGTCGAGATATTGCAGAGCGAGTTGTTTGTTATTCATGAGGTTTCTCTTACAGGTCTGACCACTTTGAGCGGTCAGACCTGTGTAAATCTAACTTGGCAAGCCGGTAAATTTGATGCCGCTGGCTTTGACTTTGTGGCGCACATTGAGTCCGATGAGGATCGAGGTCATGCCTTCTGCCACCACTGAGTTTGCAAGTGGCCCACAATCAAACGCCAACATGCCCGCATCTTTTGCGAGCTGAATCACAGCTTGCTTGGCATCTTTGTCGTCGCCGCACACCATCACGTCACAATCTACCGCGTGGGCTGTGTCTTTGAGATGCTCTGCGCCGATATTTTGAAATGCACATACGACTTTGACGTTTTCACCGAGCATGGCTTGTGCTTCTTGGGACGCCGAGCCTCCTGCGGGGAGTTGCACACGGCTGACCTTTGGCGGCACGAGGGGCACCGTCACATCCACAAAAATTTTTCCGGCGCATTGCTCACGCACGCTCTCGATAGTTGGCTTGTGCGCGGAGTAAGGCACGGTCAGCACCACGATATCTGCGGCTTTGGCGGCGCTCACGTTGTCCGTGCCGCTGGCGTTGCTGGCTTTGAGTTGATTGTTAATTTCATCTGCGGCGGTCTGCGCGCGCGCGGCGTCACGTGAGCCGATGATGACCGTGTGACCCGCATGCGCCCATCGCAGCGCCAGCCCCGACCCTTCGTGCCCCGTTCCCCCTAAAACTGCAATCGTTGTCATTTACAAAACTCCATTCTCAAAAATCTTTGTTTGTCATTCTGAGGAGCAACGCGACGAAGAATCCCCTGCATTTTTGCTCCATTCAGACTGACAGTTTTTTATTTGCTGTAACGCTTCCAACATTTTGCGGCAAGCTCGCGGCTCTTGGCGGTGATCTCAGCCTCATCCAAAAACAACAGCTTGCGATCTTGCATCAGCACTTTGCCCGCGCACATCGTCATGGTGACCATGCTCGGCTCAAAGCCAAACAAAATGTGCCATGGCAAATTGCCCGTGCTCATGGGTGTGATCGGATGGTAATCCACAAAGATGATGTCAGCAAATGCGCCCGCCTCCAGTGCGCCAATTTTTGCGGACGGGAAAAACATGCCTGCAAGCGCGGCGTTATTTTTGATCGCCATATCGGTAATGGCGTACCCGCCCGCGCGACGCGGATCGCGGTGGGCGGCTTTGTGATACAGATAGGTGGCTTTCCATTCTTCCCACATTGCGTTGCTAAATCCGTCATTGCCGAGACACACTTTGACGCCCAAGCGCATAAGCCCTTCGATATCCGCCGCGCCTACTGCGTTGTTCATGTTGCTGCGCGGTTGATGCGTGACCCATGTGCCCGTCTCATGCAAGAGATCGGCTTCGCGTTGGTCAATGTGAACGCAGTGTGCGGCAATGCTGCGCGCGCCCAAGATGCCGCGCTTGTGCAGGCGATCTACCGTGCGCATGCCATATTTTTGCAAGCTGTCATACTCGTCTGCTTCATGCTCCGCCACGTGAATGTGAAATCCGCCATCCGCAGGCAAAGCCGCCGCGCACTCATCGAGCGATTCATCAGAGAGTGATAGTGATGCATGCAAGCCAAATGTGCCAGCCAGATTTGGATTTTTTGCGGCGCGCGCTTTTTTGATAAAGCGCACATTCTCTTTGATGCCCGCGCGCATTTTGGCTTTGCCATCGCGATCACTGACCTCGTAGCACAGACACGCGCGCAGTCCAGCCTGCGTCACCGCATCGGCGATTACATCGAGCGAGCCATCTATCGCAAATGGCGAAGCGTGATGATCTATGAGCGTGGTCGTGCCATGTTTGACCGCATCCACCAAGCACACAAGGGCGCTGTATCGCACGTCATCAGTCGTCAAAGCTTTATCGAGCTTCCACCACAATCGCTCCAAAATGTCCGGGAAATCTTTTGGCGGCGCGCCCGGAATTGCCATGCCGCGCGCAAACGCACCGTAAAAATGTGTATGCGCACAAATGTTGCCCGGCATCGCATACTGCCCGCGCGCATCGAGTTTTTTATCTTGCGCGTATTTTTTGCTGAGCTTGGCGCTGTCGCCGATCTCGACGATCTTGTCACCCTCAAGCTTGATCGCGCCATTTTCGATGATCTGATTGTCATCGCCCCACGTAATTAGTTTTGCGTTTGTTATTAGCATTTGTATCAGTTAAAAGTTAAAAGTTAAAAGTGAGCTTATCGCTCACTTTTTTGTTACCGCGAGGCTTTTTGCTAAGCCACTAATTATTTTGGAAAGCTCTTCAGCGTGTGCAATCAGTTTGATAGCTTCATCTCTTTTTAGATAACCAATCTCACTCGCAAGAA
>CAZVQE010000249.1:0-4198 GCA_964628875.1 uncultured Anaerolineae bacterium | reverse complement strand
GCGCCAAGAGATCAATCGCACGGTCACCATTCCGGCGCAACTGCAAATCCTCAAACGCAGTGGGCGTATTGATGCGTGGAGCTCGATTGGCAAATGGGATCCCACTGATAAATTTACACCGCATCGGTTTTGGGACAGCGATGTTGCGAAGTGGTCAGAAGCCGTGAGTTACTCACTTGCCACACACTACGACAAACACTTGGACGATGAGTTAGACAACATCATCGCAAAAATGACGCGCGCGCAGATGCCCGACGGCTATCTCAATTCCCATTATCAAACAGTGAAGCCGCACGCGCGCTGGACAAGTCTGCGACACGATCATGAGTTGTATTGCGCAGGACACCTGCTGGAGGCAGCCGTCGCGCACGCGCAGGCGACCGGCAAAAACAATTATCTCGATCTTTTGCTGCGATATGTGCATCATATTGAGCATCAATTCCTCAATAATCCAAAGCTAAAGCGCGCCTATGACGGGCATGAGGAGATAGAGATCGCGCTGATGCGACTCTATGATCACACTGGCAACGCGCGTTATTTGAATTTGGCTCAACACTTTGTTGATGTGCGCGGACAAGGGCGCAGTGTGCTAGGGCATAACCCGACTCACGCGGATGTGCATTTTTATGATGTTGAGGCGCGCCGCCAAGGCGAAGATCCGCGCGATTACTGGGCAAAAAGCTACGACTATTTGCAGGCGCACAAGCCGGTGCGCGAACATGATGAGATCGTGGGTCACGCCGTGCGCGCGGTGTATCTGTATGCAGCGGTGGCTGACCTCGCCCGCGAACAAAATGATGCAGGCTATCTCGCGGCTTGTGAGCGCGTGTGGAATCACCTCATGCAAAAGCGATTTTATGTGACCGGCGGATTGGGCGTTGCCGCAAAAAACGAAGGCTTTACGACAGATTATGATTTGCCAGACGATACGGCTTACGCTGAGACATGCGCTTCGATTGGTTTGGTGTTTTGGGCGCAACGCATGCTCAATATCACGGGCGAGAGTAAATATGCAGATGCCATCGAACGCGCGCTGTATAACAACATTTGTGCGGGCATCTCGCTAGACGGCACGCAATACAACTACGACAACCCATTAGCCTATGACGGCAGCAAAACACATCGCCAAGACTGGTATGACTGTGCCTGCTGCCCGCCAAACGTTGCGCGCTTGTTTGCGAGCGTTGGCAATTACTTTTATTCAAATTCAGATGATGCATTGTGGGTGCATTTATTTGCTGAGGGTGCTGCAAACACAACAATCCATGGCAAGCCTGTAACGTTGCGTGTCACTACAAATTATCCGTGGGACGGCAAGGTGAAATTTGTGATTGAGTGTGATGAACCAATAAGCTTTGCGCTCAATGTGCGGTTGCCAGATTGGTGCGCTAAGTATCAAAGCTCAATTAAAGCGAGTGGAAAAAGCAAGGGCTATCTTCAATTCAAACGGACATGGAAGTCGGGCGACTCGCTTGTTATTGATTTCGAGATGAATGTGCTGCGCATCTACGCAAACCCACAAGTTAAGCAAATGATCGGGCGCGTTGCGATTCAACGGGGTCCTATGATTTATTGCGCGGAGTCAATTGACCAACCTGCTCTGTTAGATTTGCATCGCGTATTTGTGAGGCAGGATGCCAAAATTAGTTTGACACGAGTAAAAGTGAGTGAAGATACTGAGGTAGTTGCTTTAGATGTAGCGGTTGATATTTTTACTGATAGTGTGTTTAATTGCTCTTTGTATTCCAATTATCTGCCTATGCGAAACAATATTATTTTGAAGCTAATTCCATATGCATATTGGGACAATCGTACGCCTGGCGCAATGCGCGTTTGGTTACGCGAATAAAGAAGAGGTGCGGCAAAATCAAAAATTGCTTGCCGCACACAAAGCGAAGCCGAGAACTAAATACTATCGCATCGCTTGCGCCGCCGTTGGCATCGCGTTTAGTAACCACATCGGCAAAATGCCAAAAATAATTACGGCGAGAGTTGCCGCGCCGATGATCAGTAATGAGGCGGGTGACACTGTGATTGCCCCGCCCTCTTGCTCATCGGGATCACGCATAAACATCGCCACAATTACACGCAAATAATAATAAGCCGAAATCACACTGCCGACTACACCGATTAATGCCAACGCGGTCAAATGCGCGCTGACGGCCGATTGAAACAACACATACTTGCCAACAAACCCTGCCGTAAGCGGCATACCCATCAAAGAAAATAGCGCCACAGTCAGCGACCACGCCAACACGGGTTGACGCTTTGCCAATCCAGCGTAATGGCTGATATCGTGATCTTCATTTTGCACGCTGCCGATGACGCTCATCACACCAAGCGCTGCCATGACGGTAATGGCATACGAAACAAGGTAAAACAAGATACTGGAGATCGCACCCTGCCCCGCCGCTACGCCTACCAGCAAATAGCCAGCATGCGCAATGCTCGAATAGGCTATCAAGCGTTTGACATTTTTTTGCGCGACCGCCAAAACGT
Organism: uncultured Anaerolineae bacterium; assembly: GCA_964628875.1. Classification (GTDB taxonomy): domain Bacteria; phylum Chloroflexota; class Anaerolineae; order J036; family Brachytrichaceae; genus AQU-03. The sequence goes on along the minus strand of CAZVQE010000249.1, from coordinate 1,699 downwards.
TGCCAATGATGATGGTGAGCGCTGCGAGCGCGACAATCACCATTTGCCAAACCGATACGGCTGGCGCAAAACCAATTGCAAAGACGCGAATCAACGCAACAAATCCGGCGGCTTTGGTCGCGGTTGCCATGAATGCAGTAACAGTTGTCGGCGCACCATCGTATACGTCAGGCGTCCACATGTGGAATGGAACAGCCGCGACCTTAAACGCCAAGCCAATCAAAATAAGCCCCGCGCCAATGACAAACAACGGCGTTGGGCGCACCACATTTAACATTGAATTGAGCGCCGCAAGATCAAGGCTGCCTGTTGCGCCATACACAAGCGCGATTCCAAACACCAAAAAGCCCGACGCAAACGCTCCCAGCAAGAAATACTTTAGCGCTGACTCCTCACTGTCAAATCGCGGGCGCGCAATGCCGCACAACACATAAAGCGGAATTGACAGCAACTCAAGCGCAATAAAAACCATCAACAGGTTTCGCGCGTGCCCCATCAGCATCATGCCGCAAATCGAAAAGAGCAACAGCGCAAAAAACTCGCCGCGCAAGATTTGTTTGGTTGAGTTGTAACGCAGCGAAAGCAATATCACTCCTACGCCGATCAACGCAAACAGTACGTCGAGCACTCGCGATATGCCATCCGCCACAACCATTCCAAAGAAGCCATCGTCGGTCAGAGCCCGATTCGCCCAAACAAAAACAACTGATAACAACAATGCAAATATCGAAAGATAAGCCGTGATGTGTTTTTGATTGTGCGGAACGAAGAGATCAATTAGCATAATCACCATTGCGCCAATCGCAACGATGAATGGAGAAGAAATAATTGCGAGGTCAGTCATGACAACGTGTGAATTTTACACGAGGGCAACGACAAATGCCTTGCGCTGGCGCGAACAAAAAAATCTATGAGTATCATTGCGCCTAAATGGAAAGTCTAGCGGCAGAAGAGAATACATCGGCGGTGGAGTCGCCCGCCGATAAGCGCACAATTGCGCAGCGACTCAAGCAAGCTCTCCCGCTAGTTCTCTCACTCGTCTTGAGTGGTTTACTCGTATGGCTTGCGGCAAACTATCGCCATCAGATTTTGTCCTATGGGCGAACGAGCGGATTATTGGGTGTGTTTGTGGTCAGTCTGGTTGGCAATGCCACAGTTGTCATCCCAATTCCCGTGTGGCCCATCATCACAGCGGCTGGCACGCTCTTCTCGCCGTTGCTGGTTGGCATCGTCTCCGGTTTTGGCGGGGCTTTGGGTGAATTGACCGGCTATATGGCTGGCGCAGGCGGCAAAGCCTTGATCTCAACGGGCAAACTTTACGAACGCATACATGGCTGGGTCACGCGTTGGGGCGCGCTAGCAATCGTTGCACTTGCGGCCATTCCAAATCCATTTTTTGACGTCGGCGGGTTTGTCGCAGGCGCAACGAGACTCGGCGCCGTCAAATTTGTGCTGGCGGCGTGGGTTGGCAAAGGACTCCGCTACGGTTTAGGCGCGTGGGCTTTTGCAAATGGAATGGAACAACTCACGCGCATGCTGCGCTAAATCACATGCCTCGTATCGAAGTGCTATTTGACGATGAGCATCTGCTGTCCGTCAACAAACCGCCCTACATCACAAGCACACCTGATGGCACAGATAATGAGCCATCACTACAACATCAACTTGAAAAGCAATTCGGCAAACTGTGGGCTGTGCA
>CAZVQE010000248.1:0-4205 GCA_964628875.1 uncultured Anaerolineae bacterium | reverse complement strand
ATCGGTCAGCGCCACGTGCCGCAGACAACACGTCACATCTTGCGCAGACGCAGGCATCACGATGCGTTCGACATCATTGCCACGTGCGTCTCGCAAAATCCACTCATACGCATAGCTCTGCATCGGTAGCCCGAGCGGCACATCAAATACAGTGTCTGTGCGATAGTAAGTGCTAGTCGTCCAGTCTTTTGGCGCAAAGTCAAATATCGAAGGTGCAATGACTTTTTCGGCCCAGACGACGCCATCATGTTTGATGCGCAGGGCTACAGACGGTGCGGTGAATTGAGCTTGCGCGCCGCGTTGCCAATACAGTGAGAGGATATTTTTTGCAGAGCTCACTTGCTCCTCACTGCGCAATTGATATCCCGCAAGTCGCACGCCATTGCGCTCAGCAAAGCCTAACGGCGTGACATCGCTCAATGTGGTTGTAATTAAAGATGCGCGAGAATACAAATTCAGCCCCAAACTTGCATTGCGCGCAGCAAATGTCTTGGCGGAGATTTGCTGCGCGTTTGGCGCAAATGTAAGTTGGCTGGCATTGCCATTCACTACCCAAGCACGCTGCCAGTCAGGCGCGATACGCTCAACGTCGGTCGCCAACAATGCAGACACATCGCGCCCAAGTGGCGGCGCGACGGCTTTTAATGTCGGTGCATAGAGATAAAACAATGGCAGCAGGATCGGCGAATCGAGCATCACAACATCATGTGATTGCGACAACGCCACGATCTCACGGGTTAAGCTGCGCCAGTCATCTTGCCAATCAGGTGTGCGCGTAAACGTGCGGATGTTGCCATAGATTTGCGTCGTGAGGAGCGCGACTAACATGACCGCCGACGGCAAGTAGGCAACAAATCGCGGCGCACGTACATCGAGCCATTTGGCGACATAGCTCAACGTACCTGCCAAAATAATCGAGAGCATCGGCAACACGATAAATAGGTGACGCACGCCTTGATAGTTTGGCTTGATCAGAGAGATGGCGTACCACATGAAAATCGGCAATATGCCCGACGCGAGCAACACCCAACGCACACGCGCTGTAATCGTGCGCATCACAAAAAAGAGCGCGAGTGCGCCTGTGATAACCCAAGGCAACACGCTGGCTGTGATGTCGGTGGCATTTAAGCCAAACACAAATCCGATCAGCACACTGTCCCACACGACGCGCAGTGGCACAAAACCGTAGTTTTGCTCGCTGCCATAAATCAGTCTAAAAACTAGATTCTGCAGATCGGGTGATAAAACCCAGAGCAACGCGCCGACGGACAAAATCGCAACACACGCCATTGCAATTTTTAGATTGGAAACATGCTCATGTCGCAGCAACGCAATCAACGCCACAACCGTCAACGCAATTATTTGAGTTACAAATGAATAGTGTGTGCCAAGCGCCACAATCGCTGTGCCAACCCACATCAGCCAGCGTCGCATACCGCCTAGCGTCAGCGCGCGATAAAACGCAAACACATGAATAACCGACACGCATGCCACCAACGAATACATGCGCAATTCGTGGCTGTACCATTGAATGGCAGGCGACATCGCAATCAGCGCCGCCGCTATGATCGCACTGCGCTTATTGAGTAACGCTCTCGCCAACCGATACGTCATCGGCACAATCAACACCCCAAAGAATGCCGAATACAGTTTGAGTGCGAATTCAGTTTCGCCTGCAAATAAGCTCCACAATTTGAGCAAAACAAAATAGACAAATGGGTTGGTGTCAATCGTTTGCGCACCTTGCATGGTGATGATGTTCCGCAAGTTGTCACTCCAACTCTGCGCGATACGCCACAAGGTCAAACTCTCGTCCGCCCACATGCTGCGCGCTGTCAGGTCAGCTAATCGCAACAGCATGACGCACCAAAGCGCAATGATCCATAGCCAACGCTTTGAGGTCTTCGATTTGCTCACGGCTAACATTTTATCGACAGCCAAATTAACAGAAGCAAATAATCAACAAAAAAGCCCGACACATTGCTGTATCGGGCTTGATTGCAAAGCAAAACGCGATCTACTTTTCTTCTTTGTAGACCACATGCTTGCGCAAGGTCGGATCGTAGCGCTTGATTTCCATGCGGTTCGTATCGTTCTTGCGATTTTTTTCGGTCAAATAAAAGTGACCGCTCTCGGTGCTTTTCAAACGAATATGAATTCGATTGCCTTTCTTCTTAGCCATGATTCACCTCAAATAAAAATTTACAGCGGTCGTGGCGCGCCCGGCATCGCCAACAAAGCCAAGTGTCGCGCGCGTTTAATGGCGAGCGCCAACAAGCGTTGATTGCGCGCGCTCAAGCCTGTGCGACGACGCGGCATGATCTTGCCTTGCTGATTGACAAACCGACGCAGTTGGTCGGCGTTTTTATAGTCCGGCACTGTGCCATTCATTGCAAATTCGTCAATGCGCTTGGGTTTCGCAGCTTCACCTTTGGTTGTGTAAGTGCTTGCGTTGCCATCAGAGCGATTGGCGCGTTTGTTGCCAGTGCTGCCCTTGCGTAAAGGCTTTGAGGCCTTTGGCGAATCATCGCCAGCGGTTGCGCTTGGGATATCGTTTTCCACAAATTCTCCTTAACAGTCTAATTGCGCTTAAAAAATTAAGCGCGTAATTTTATCATAAATGCCTCTACTCATACGCCAGCACTTCACGCACAGTCAAGCGTGAGGCGCGCCATGCAGGCATCAGGCTGGCGAATAGAGCGACGAGCATGACGACAAAAAACCACAACCATAGACCTTGCCACGAGTAAGTGTGCGGCGGCACTTGCTTGATGATGACCCGCCCTACTTGCTCGTTGAGCAGCCGCATGATCGGATAAGCCAACACCGCGCCCACCGCCCAACTGATAACCCCAATGACAACGCCCTCGACGATGATAACCCCGCGCACTGAGGCATTGCTGGCGCCAATCGCGCGCATCACACCGATCTCACGTGTGCGCTCTAGCACGTTGATACTCATCGTGCCAGTCAGCCCGAGCGCGCCGACTATCGCAAGGATGCCCGCCATCATCAACAAAAACGTCGTCAGCAAATTAAACGTAAATCGGTTTTCGCTGACGCGATCTGTCGTCGTCGTCGTGGCTGCCACTGGTAGATTCACTCGCTTAAAGCGCTCCTCGATCTCACGACTCACCGTTGCCTGAAAGTCTCCGTCATGCTGCGTGGTAACCACCACAAACGAACTCGCCTGTCGTCCAACGCTCAAGATTTGACGATAGCCGCTCTGCGTCATGTAAACCACACTCGGGTTGCCGACCGGTGACGCGACCGCGTCTTTCATGATGCCAACCACGCGCCAACGAAATACACGATTGCCAAACTTCAATTCAAAATCTGAACCCACGTGAATATGAGGATTGTCATTGGACACATATTGATTGATAACGACATTTTCGATGTCCTCTGAGCTGAGCCAACGCCCGTCCATGAGTTGCACATTTAGCCGTTGCGTGTCAGGCGGGATGCCCATCACCCGCACCGATCGCCCATCTGTGCCATCGGGGTTAATGAGGTTCGCGCCGTTGCGATTCCACACTTCGACGGCAGTAATGCCCGGCACAGCAGATGCCTCTCGAATGATGGTGGCTTCGGTTTGGTTGCGTGTCAGCAACACCTCGATGTCATAGTTGAGCAAGCTCTGTGTCTCATCAAGCGACGCATCAAGCGACGAACGCACAGAGAACACGGCAATGAACATAGCGCTCGCCAGTGTCAACGTGACCAAGGTCAAAGCTAAACGCGCCTTACGTCTAAATGTGTTGCGAATAGAGAGCAAGATCGGGCGCAATGAAAAGCGATGCACCAATGCATTGAGGTGCGATGGTGTGCCTTCATCCAACTCGTGATTGCTGCTGTTGCTGTTGCTTTCGCTGATACCTGTGTTCATCATGGCAATACGCGTCGGGACGCGCGTGCCGCTCAACACAGGGATAAGCGCCGCAACCACTGGCACGACTAACCCGACTGCGGCTTGAATTCCCAAAACCCACGTCGGCGGGAAAATATCAAAGATGTCAAAGTTGAGCAAGTTGCCCATAAAGCGCGCCAACCCTTGCGCGCCAATGATGCCGAGAGGTACGCCGATGATCAGCCCTAAAACTCCGTACACCAACACCATCGTCAAATACATGCCTGCGATTTGATAGGTTTGCGCGCCGACGGCTTTCATGATGCCAACTTGGCGAATCTGTTGGGCCATGACC
>CAZVQE010000247.1:0-4206 GCA_964628875.1 uncultured Anaerolineae bacterium | reverse complement strand
TTTGTCGCCGGTCGGTGAGCCTGTCGAACCGCTGAGCCCATCATGTTCAGTTCGGCAAGCTCACTGAACAAACTACAGTCGGTGAGCCTGTCGAACCGCCGATAATAGCCGCCACATGAATCGTGCCCGCATCATCGGCGTGTTGAGCGCCATCGCCGCCGCCGCCATCTGGGGCGGCATGTATGTTGTCAGCAAACCTGTGCTCGAGGTCATTCCGCCGCTCAAGCTGCTCATGCTACGCATCATCGTGGCGCTGCCGATTTTGCTCATCGCCCATCGCATCCAGCGCGAGCGTTGGCTGAGCCGCAGTCACGTCGGCGCGTTTGTGCTGATCGCCCTCGTCGGCTATGGCATATCGCTCGGCGCCCAATTCGCCGGCACAAAGCTCAGCAACGCCTCAAATGGCGCGCTCATCACCAGCGCCACGCCCGCGTTTGTCGTGCCGTTTGCGTTTTGGCTACTTGGCGAGCGCGTCACACGCCAAAAGCTGATTGGCTTGGCGCTGGCGACGCTCGGCGTGCTCATCGTCGTTGCGCGCGACATCAATGTGAGCGAGCTGGGCGGCTCGTTTGCGGGCAACGCATTGCTCGTGCTAGCGGCGATCACGTGGGCGCTCTACTCGGTCTTGGTGAAGCGGGTCACAGCGCAAGGCGTCTCGTCGCTCAGCGCGACGCTATTTGCAACTGTGTTTGGCAGCGCGTTTGTATTGCCGATGGCGCTCATCGAGCCTGCGCCGATCCAGTCTGCGCTGGTCACGCCGAGCATCATCGCGGGTGTGTTGTTTTTGGGAATTGTGGCGATGGCAGGCGCGTTTTATTTGTGGAACAAAGGCTTTGAGCTATTGGACGCGAACACGGCTGCGTTGTGCTTTTTTGCGCAGCCGCTGGTGGGCGCGGCGCTGGGCGCGTGGCTATTGCACGAGACGCTCGGCGTTGGCTTCTTCGTTGGTGCAGCGCTGATCGCCATTGGCACCATCATCAGCCAATTGAAGTGCGCCAACGTCAGCAAAATGCTCATCCATGAGCGCGCAACAGCCAACCTTTCGGCAGTATCCGATTCAACAAAACAAAGTGCACACCAGCGCGGGCGACCGTGAGCAAAGAGGTTTTGTCGCAGAGATATAGAGCTTTGTATCTCTGCGACAAAATTAAACACCAACAGAGTGAGGATCGGAGGTGCGCGTGACGTTGCGATAAGCAATCACCAATACAAGCGCAATCAAAATAAATGCCGCTCCGCTCCAGTACGGCGATGGCATTCCTAGCGTGTCAAATGCAAAGCCAGCCCACAACGGACCGAAAATACGCGTGAGGGCATTCACCGATTGCGTCACGCCCAATATGTTGCCTTGCTCGCTAGGCGAGACGCTATTGGACACCATGCCTGTCAGTGTGGGCGTCGCCAAACCACTGCCAACCGACAACACGATGCACACCAAAAACAGCATCCAACCTTCGGGGATAAATGCGATGCCAAAGAAACTCAGCGCCATCAGGGCAAGCCCGACGGTGGCTAGTCGGCGATCACCAAACAAGGGGATAAGCCGCCGCACCAAAAAGCCTTGCATCAAAATACCCACAAAGCCGATCACACTAAACAAAAACGCGTTTTGACCCGGCGACCATTGGAAGCGCTCTAAAGTGTAAAGCGAGAAGTTACTTTGCAGACCCGAAAATGCAAAATTGAAAGCAAAGATTGCCAAGAGCAATATCGGCAGAACGGGCTTGTGCATTACATCTAAAATGCCTGTGATAGGGTTGACCGTGGCGATGTTCAGCGGGGCGGTGACGCGCTTTTCGACGGGGAGAGACTCGGGCAACATGAAATATCCCAGTGCCACGTTAAACAACGACAAGAAACCGGCAAAGAAGGCAGGTGCGGATAGGCTAATCGTGGCTAACACGCCGCCCAACGCAGGTCCGATAATAAATCCAAGACCAAAGGCAGCACCGATTAAACCAAACGCCTTGCTGCGATCTTGCGGTGGAGTGACATCGGCGATATACGCCTGCGCAATGGAGATATTGCCACCGGTGATGCCATCAATGATGCGAGCGGCAAATAACACCCACAATGCGCCGCCCACGCCAAACACAAAATAGCCGATGGCTGTGCCAAGCAGACTAATCAACAACACTGGACGGCGGCCATAGCGGTCAGAGATTTGCCCCAACAAAGGCGAGGCAAAAAATTGAAAGAGCGAATACGACACCGTGAGCAAACCAACGGTGAGCGCGTCGGTACTATACTGACGCACGATATAAGCTGTAACTGGAATCAAAATTCCGACGCCCAGTAAGTCAATAAAAACTGTAAGAAAAATAAAGGTGAGTGCGCCCTTGCCTGCGCCTTTCTGCGCGGCTGGCGCGCCCGACATACTTGGTTTTGAGTCCGACATAAAATTCCTAAAATCTTGTTTGAAGTAAAAACGACAATGAATGTACAATGTTTGTCTAATGATAGCAGGCTCTACTTTCTTCGATGATCGCGTGCGATGAGGACGTAGAGTGCCGTCACTGCGCTACGAGTGCAAACGTCGGTAAAATGTTCGCCAATGAGCGCGCAACATCCGATCTTCCAGCAGTACCCGATTCAACAAAACAAAGTGCACACCAGCGCGGGCGACCAACCCACGCCGTATCACGTGTATGACGCTCACGCCATCTTGATCGGCGGCACGGCGGACTATGCGCGAGTCAAAGACATGCTGCGCAGCGAACAAGTGACGCCCGCGCAAACACAATCGGGGCGCGCATTGATGGCGCTGTGGGCAGTGGATGAGACCGCCGCCAGCCACGGCGCGCACACCGAGATGCAGGTGTCGTTTTACGTTACGCCACAGCCCGTGCCGCCCGTGCGTGACGGCGCGTTTGCGTTGCTCAACTTTTTGCTCAATGTGTCGGGCGCAAGCCAAATGTGTCATGGCTTGTGGAACAACACGCGCGAAGTAGTGGCATACAACCGCGAGATTTTGGGGCTGTCGCCGCGTCTGGCGCACTCCTCATTTCGCTTCGAGTCTGGGCGCGCGCAGTTTCAATTCACCGATGCAGAATCGGGCGCGCTGCTCTCACGCGGAGATGTGCGCATGATGGCGCGTCAGCCGATGGATGGCGCTTCGGCGTTGTTTAGGTCATTTGGATTTTTGCCAGCGCTACGCGCGATGTCAGTCAAGACACCCGTGACCTATGTCACCAACCCGATGAGCGACATCATGCCGCGCAATGCGCGCGCATACACCATTGGCGCCAGCGATGCGATGATCGCGCAGCTATTTGACGCGCAGCAGGACAAAGTCGAGCTATACGCCGAAGGTTATAACGCGCTCGATTTTCAGCCGACATTTATCGAGCATATGCGCGGCTTTAAGTTGGTGTATCTCAATCCGCAATAGCAGTCTAAGGTGAATCGCATGAGATTAGGACGTTTTGAAAAGCGGCAAGATCCGCTCTTGCCAAGAGAGCATTATCTGCGGCGCACATTCTTGCACTTTGGCGTCGCCAGCGGGCTGATCGGATTTTCGCTTTTGCTTGGCATAGCGGGCTACATGACGTTTGAGCATCTCAGTATGGTGGATGCCTTTTTGAATGCGGCGATGCTATTGGGCGGCATGGGTCCTGTCAATGCGCCAGTCACGACCGCCGGAAAAATCTTTGCCGGGTTTTATGCGTTGTATTCGGGGCTGGTATTTTTGATCGCGGCGGGTGTGATCGTCGCGCCAGTCGTGCATCGGCTACTGCACACTTTTCATTGGGACGAAAAATAATCCTGTCGGCTTTAGCGCTCTTTGGCGCGCAGCATAAACACGACGCTCAACAGCACCAATGGAATCGCTACAAAACCGATGGGCGAAATCCGATCACCCAAAAACACCGCGCCGACGACCAGCGCCACGATTGGATTGACATACGCGTAGCTCGTCGCCAACGCGGGGCGGCATTTGCGCATGACATACAAAAACGATCCATAGCCGATGATGCCGCCGATAAATAGCAGATACAGCCACGCCAACGCAGGTCCCAGCGAGACGTGTGTCGGTATTGATTCGCCTTTGACAAAGGCCATCAGCAACACGACACCGCCGCCAAAAAACATTTGCAATGCGTTAGTCATCGGCGCAGATTTTGGCATCTGCACGCGGCTGCTAATGACCGACCCGCCGCACCACATAAACATGCTGATGATGCGCATAAACAAACCAAACGGTTG
>CAZVQE010000246.1:0-4213 GCA_964628875.1 uncultured Anaerolineae bacterium | reverse complement strand
GCATCGTGAAGAGTTAGACAAAGCCTTTCAACGCTTCAAAGAATTGTGCGACAAAAAGAAAGTGGTCAGCGACGCCGATTTGGAGGCGCTTCTCGCAGATCAGCTTGAGTCGGTGAATGAGATCTATGCGCTCGAAAGCGCCAACGTGATCGCAGGTACTGGCAAGCCGGTGGCTAGCATCACGTTGATTGATGAGGCGGGCGAGCGACACGAAGACGCGGCGATGGGCAACGGACCGGTAAACGCCATCTGCAATTGCATCAACCGCATCACAGGCGCTAACGCAAAGCTCTTGGAGTTTCATGTGCATGCCGTGACCGAGGGCATTGACGCGATTGCCAATGTAACGATTCGCGTCGAGATGACCGACGAGGCGGGCAAGAAGTATGTCTTTAGCGGACGCAACGCCGACACAGACACATTAGTTGCTAGCGGCAAAGCCTACCTGTCGGCGCTCAACAAATGTATGTTGCAGTCGCGCCGCCGCGTTCAGCCTGCCGCGCGCGAGCAAGTCGGGACGGTGTAATACTCAATTTCCTAAAGCTCAAACTCATTTCACCCTAAATCCAATTTAGAATCTGAACTCTTAAATTTATTACAAATCATGCCAAAAACACTATTTGAAAAAATCTGGAACGCACATGTGGTCTCACAAGAGCCGGGTTCGCCAGCCGTGCTATACATTGACTTGCACCTCGTGCATGAGGTGACCTCGCCACAAGCCTTTGATGGCTTGCGCAAGCGCGGCATCAAAGTGCGTCGCCCTGATCGCACGTTTGCGACGCTAGATCATGGCATTCCGACGCACGCGCGTGACCTGCCAATCGTGGACGAGATGGCTGCCAAACAAATTGCCATCATGGAAAACAACGCCGCCGAAAATGGTGTGCCACTCTATGGCATCAAAACCGGCGCCGACAAACAAGGCATCGTGCATGTCATCGGTCCCGAGCAAGGCATCACTCAGCCCGGCATGACTATCGTCTGCGGTGACAGTCACACCGCGACGCACGGCGCGTTTGGCGCGCTGGGATTTGGCATTGGCACGAGCGAGGTCGAGATGGTGTTGGCGACGCAATGTCTCTTGCAGCGCAAGCCAAAGACCTGCAATGTCAAAGTCAGTGGTTCACTGCAGCGCGGCGTCACTGCCAAAGACATCATCCTCGGCATCATCGCCAAATATGGTGTGGGCGGCGGCACAGGCTATGTGTTTGAATACACCGGCGATGCCATTTGCAAGCTGACGATGGAAGAGCGCATGACCGTGTGCAACATGAGCATCGAGGGCGGCAGTCGCGCAGGCATGATCGCGCCCGACGAGACGACGTATCAATGGGTGGCGGGGCGTGAATTTGCACCGAAAGGCGCGGAGTGGGACAAAAAGCTCGCTTACTGGAAAACATTGCCAACGGATGAAGGCGCGACCTATGACGCCACATTCACCCTCGACGCCGACAAACTCGAACCCATGATCACCTATGGCACGAATCCGGGCATGGGCATGCACATCACGGATCGCGTGCCTGACCTCGCAACTATCGGCGACCTGAGCCAACGCAATGCGCTCGGCAAAGCCCTGAAGTACATGGACTTGCAACCCGGGCAGTCGTTGCTTGGCAAGCCTGTTGATGTTGTGTTTATCGGTAGCTGCACCAATAGTCGCATCAGCGATTTGCGCGAAGCTGCTGCGGTGCTCAAGGGGCGCAAGGTCAATCCGAAAGTACGTGTGATGGTGGTGCCGGGTAGCGCCCAAATCAAGAAGCAAGCTGAGCGCGAAGGTCTGCATGAGGTCTTTCTCGCGGCAGGCGCGGAGTGGCGCGAGCCGGGCTGCAGCATGTGCATTGCGATGAATGGCGACCAACTTGCGCCGGGTCAATACGCCGTCAGCACGAGCAACCGCAACTTTGAAGGGCGACAAGGCAAAGGCGGACGCACATTTTTGGCGTCGCCATTGACCGCGGCTGCGACTGCCATCACGGGTGTCGTCACCGACGCACGCACGATGGCGTAGGTGAATGGATTTTGCGGCTAAGTTAAGCGAATGAGAGAAGTGACTGCGTTCGACCATGATCTGCTCGTTGCGGCGTTGCATGAGCGCGGAGTGTGCTATCTCGCGCCGACGCCGACGGGCGACGAGCCGAGCCTGAGTGATGATGAATTGATCCTCGGGCTGGCGTCGAGCGCCGATGGACGGTTGCGGTTTGCCTTGGCGGCGCTGCTGCTCAAGCAACCTCAGCTCGCCGCAAATGTCAGCGCACTCGCCAACAGTCACTCAGCCGCAAACGCGATTCTCAAAGACGAACTGCGCAAACAATATGCCGCCGCGATGTATCTGCAACGCATGTGGCGCACACGGTTGCGTTTTGCATTGGGTGAATCAGCGCTGATCCCTGAGCGATTTACGCGCGAACTCGATCTGCCGCCTGCCGACGAGATGTACGGCGAGCGCGGGTTGCATGAGTTGGCGGAACGCAGTCGCTTTAATGATTGGTCGAGCTATGAACAAGTGATTGAGATGTTGTGCGATCAGCCTTGCATGGCGCAGACTGTCTCGTCAGTTGGAGGGCAAGCTTAGCTCATGCGCCCGCCGATTGACCGTTTGCGCGTGCATTACTTTTTGGTGAAACTTGGCATGACATTTCGCCATCCGGCGCGCATGTATTTGGTGGGCGGCACGACACTCGTGTATGAGGGGTTGCGCGAACAATCGCTCGACATTGACATTCACTATGAGGTCGCCGATCAGCACGAAGCCGAATTTTCAGATGCGGTGCGTCGTCTCAAGGACGAGTTGCAAATCAACGTTGAGCATTCATCACCGGGCGACTTCATTCCACTGCCTGCAGGCTGGAAAGACCGCGCGAAATACGTTGGGCGCTTTGGCTTGGTGGATGTGTTTCACTTTGATTTGTATAGCACGGCGCTGAGCAAGATTGACCGCGGGCGCGAGGGCGATTTTCAAGATGTGCTGGCGTTGTTGCATTCAAAACAAATTGACTACGACGAACTCAAACAAGCCTATGACAACATCATGCCGCGCATGATGCGCGAGAGCCTCAAGCGCCGACCTGAGCGTATCGAGCGCAACTTTAATGAATTGACTATTCTTTGGAACGAACAAAAAACACATGAATAAATTTACTTCTATTACAAGCAAGATTGTGCCGCTCGCGGCAGAAAATGTAGACACAGACCAGATTATTCCTGCGCGCTATCTCAAGGTGACTGACAAAACCGGACTTGGTGAGGCGCTCTTTGCTGACTGGCGCTATAACGGCGATGGCTCGCCCAAAGCTGATTTTATTTTGAATCAGGCTGAGATGCGTGGACGCGCCGTGTTGCTGGCGGGTGATAATTTTGGTTGCGGCTCCTCGCGCGAACATGCGCCTTGGGCGCTCGTGGGTGGCGGATTTAGCGCGGTGATCAGCACCAGTTTCGCCGATATCTTTCGCAACAATTCGCTCAAAAATGGCTTGTTGCCAATCATCGTAGACAAAGACACGCACACGCAACTGTTTAGCTTGCTCGAAGAAGACCCAAACACCAGCGTTGCCATTGACCTCGAATCTCAGACGCTGACGTTGCCAGATGGTCGCAAAGTTAATTTTCCGATTGACAGCTTTAGCAAGACGTGCTTGCTCAATGGCGTGGATGAGATTGGCTACGTGCTAAAGCAAATGGATCAGATCAAGGCGTTTGAAGCAGCACACTAAAGGTATACTGCGCACTTACATGACGTTCGTTTCGATTACACGGATTATTTCGGTTTGCGGCATTATTGCTGGCAAACCTTCTTCGTGTGTTGGACGGTGAACGACGATCATAACGTTTGTTAATTCAAAAAAGCCTTCCGCACGGAGGGCTTTTTTATTTGCAAAAGAAGGAATTATTTAGATGAGCTTGACCTATTTGTATGACTGCACGTTGCGCGATGGCACGCAGGGCGAGGGCGTAAATCTGTCGGTGGACGACAAACTCAAGATTGCGCGCCGACTCGACGAGTTTGGTATGCATTACATCGAAGGTGGCTGGCCCGGCAGCAACCCAAAAGACGCCGAGTTTTTTGAGCGCGCACTTGACCTCAATCTCAAGCACGCCAAGCTGGCTGCTTTTGGCAGCACGCGCAAAGCCAACACACGCGTCGAGAGCGATCCACAAATCAAGATGCTGCTGGATGCGCGCACGCCTGTGGTGACGATGGTCGCCAAAACCA
>CAZVQE010000245.1:0-4258 GCA_964628875.1 uncultured Anaerolineae bacterium | reverse complement strand
GCTCAAAGGTCATTCGCCCGGCAACATTGACTTTTTGTTTTATCGCGGTGCATGAAACAACACATCCGCTTCCCGCGCGCGCTCAGGCGCGGCGATGTCATCGGTGTGACCGCACCCTCGACCGGCATCAATGATGCATTGATCGCGCGCTACGAGCATTGCGTGGCGGACCTGCTCTCGCGCGGCTACGCCGTGCAAGAAGGCAAATGCCTGCGTAGTGACAAGATCGTCAGCGCGTCGCCGCAAGCGCGTGCCGATGAACTCATGCAAATGCTGCTCGATGACAGCATCGCCGCAGTGGTGCCGCCGTGGGGTGGCGAGCTATTGATTGACATTTTGCCGTTGCTTGATTTTGAGCGACTGTCGCGCGCAACGCCCAAGTGGTTTGTCGGCTACTCCGATCTGACGACGTTTATGCTGCCTTACACATTGCTCACGGGCATCGCCACATTGCACGGCAGCAACTTTATGGAGACGGCGTATCACGAGGACGGCGTGACGCATTGGCTTGATGTGGCGACGCTCAAACCCGACGCGCCCTTCACGCAAAAAAATTCGCGGCAGCATGAAAAGCTCGGCACATACACCGACATGCGCTCACAGCCGCGCGCCGCGCAGCGTCAATTCACCGAAAAAACCGCATGGAAGTGGCTGGGTCACGAGGGCGACGCCAAAGCCAGCGTGATGGCGCGCGGTCGGCTGATCGGCGGCTGCCTCGATTGCATCTCGATGTTGCCCGGCACGCCCTTTGGCGATGTGAATGGCTTTGTCGAAAAGTTTGCGCCTGAGGGCATCTTGTTTTATCTGGAGAATTGCGACGGCACGCCCGAAGCTTACGCGCGCATGTTGCATCACCTCAAGCTCGCAGGCTGGTTTGCGCGCGCTAACGCCATCTTGATCGGGCGCTCGACTGGCGCGGCGTCGGCGCATGGATTCACCGAGCGCGAGGCGTTGCTGAGCGCGCTCGGCGATGTGCGCGTGCCGGTGATCTACGGCATGGACATCGGTCATCTGCCGCCGCAGTTGATGCTTGTGAATGGCGCGTTAGCCGAGTTCACATTTAGCGGAATTGGCGGCGAAATCAGGCAGGTAATTAAGAATTGAAAATTACGAATTCGTAATTCTTAATCACGCCACCACGCGTTTGATCTTTGGCAGCGGCGTCTCTACGCCGTCGAGCAGTTCCATCACCTCGCGGCGATAGCCCATCAACGCAAACTTATCTTTAGCATACGTGCCCGGCAGCAGCACGTGTTCTTCGCCGTCGAGGATCAGCTCAGCGGGCTCTTTGACCGCGCAATGATTGACGCCGCCTTTGCCGGTCAGCGACTCCTGATACGCGCCGACCTGTGCGACGACGACGTAAAGTTTTTCGTTTTTGCCAGCCACGGGCAGTCGCACCCAGTCGCGCGACTTGATCGTGCTGGGAGGCCAGATATCCATCGAGTCACACGTCACACCGCGCAACCACATCGGATACGCGCGCTTGTTGGCGAGATTCGCGGGCAGGATCGGGAAATCATGCCCGAGCAACAACCCATCAATCGCCGACTCGATGAACGACGCATCTGCGATTCCAAACAGCACCGGAAATGAATCAATCAACCCTTGCGTCTTTGTGGCAAGAATCGGAATGATGTTAAACGTGCTTTCGGCGGCGATCAGACTGCCCGGCTCCCACGCGACGATGGGCACGTCTTTGACATCAAAGCCTGCGCGTTCGGCTTCTTGTTGAATGACGGTCATCACGCGGCAAAATAATTCGTTGTGGTCGTATGCTTCGCTGAGCGGCGGCAACCCGCCGCCAAAGTTAAGCGATTCGAGCGTGGGCGCGATGCGCTTGTATTCAAAGTAGAGTTGTGCCGCCACGCGCGCGCCATCCACTTGTTCTTCGATCGGCATGGTCTCAGCCGCGCCGACCATCGCGTGCAACATGCGCAACGTGAGTCGCCCGTGCTTTGCGATGCGCTTCACAGCTTGCAGCGCTTGTGGCGGTGTGAGCCCAAATCCCGCCGTCACAAAATCTATCTCGCGGCGTTGATGCGCCTTGCCAAATGCCAAACGGATGCCGACATCCAAACCCTTGCGTGGCGCATATTCACCAAACCACGCCAGCTCATCTACCGAATCCAAAATCGGCATGATTGGCATACCACGATTGATGAGCTTCATGATGGTCGAGGCGTAGTCCTCGATGTAGTTGCGCTTGTCGCTAGCATATACCGAGTCAATCAGGCGCTCAGGCGGCAACTTAAATCCGTTGCTGATGATGCTAAAGTTGCGCGGCAACATGCGATTGCGCGACAAAAACTCAAGGTGCAATAAATCTTGCACACTGCTGGTCTCGCCGAGCGCGCCCGCCTGATATGCGGGCAGCACCACGCTCGCGTGCATGCGTGCCTTTGCGGCGTAGTAGACCTCCGCATCCGCGAAGTAGTTGGTTGTCATGCGCGCGCGGTCGAGTAGATTGTGCAATTCGCGCGTGCGCACTCGCACCCACTCAGAGTCAATTACAGACAGCGGCGCGTCATAGCGCTCGACCCAATCCAACACACGTTTGCCGCGATAGAGCAGATCGCCCTGCGCATCGTAGTCAAACTGTTGCCACAGCCCGGGCGACGGATTGTCCAACTTGGCGGCATCACGTGCCGTGATCTGCTCACGATGAGGCGGGATGCAAACGATTTTGCCTTTGCGCGGCACAGTGATGCGCTGCACGACATCCGACATGGGGCGCATGCTATCACTATTTGTTTGGTGGAATGGAGCATACAGCGAGGTGACTTCGCTTGTTATAATTTAGCATCTTCAAATTTTTAGATCACATCACTTGATTTACGTTTTCATTTACATGGAGACGGCGAGATAGAGAACGGAGTAAACAATGTCAGGACATAGCAAATGGGCAACGATCAAACGCGCAAAAGCAGCTACCGATGCAAAGCGCGGGCAAGCATTCACACGATATGCTCGCGAGATTTTTCAGGCGGCGCGCGAAGGCGGCGGCAACCCTGAGTTTAACTTTCGATTGCGATTAGCGATTGACAAAGCCAAAGCTGGCAACATGCCAAAGGATAACATCGAGCGCGCCATCTCGCGCGCCACGGGGCAAGGCATGGACGGTGTGCGCTTTGAGGAGCTGATGTATGAGGGTTACGGCCCAAACAAGGTCGCCTTTATGATCGCGGTGCTGACGGATAACCGCAACCGCACCGCCGCCGATGTGCGCAAAGTGCTGTCAAAGACCGGCGGTCAGATGGGTGAGAGCGGGGCAGTGGGTTGGCAATTTAACCGCAAAGGCTATATCGTCATCGAGCGTAAGGACGGTATTGATCCAGATGCTGTGTTTGAGGCGGCGCTTGAGGCAGGCGCTGAGGACATCCTAACGGGTGACGAAGAAATCGAAGTGTTCACTGACGTTGATAGCTTCAAAGCTGTGCGGAATGCGCTTGAAGAGAAGAAGTACGAACTCGACACCGCCGAGATTTCATACATCCCAAACACAAAGGTTGAGCTGAGCGAGGATGACGCCGAAAAAGTGTTAGGCGCTGCCGAGCAACTCGAAGAACTCGACGACGTGCAACAGGTGTATCACAATCTGGCGTAATTGATAGTCATTGTTTGCTGAGACAGTTAGCGAACTCAGCAACGAAAGACACAAAGAGGTTTACTTTTTGTGTCTTTTATTTTTTTTGTGGTTCAATTTGATTCATGATTGCGCTTGGCATTGATCCGGGCATCGCCACCACTGGTTATGCGCTCGTGCGTGAGGATCGCAACGGCCAAAATACTGCGTTGGCATACGGCGTGATTGAGACCTCAAAGGATGATGCGCTCGTCGTGCGCTTGCAATCGCTGCGCACGCAACTGCAGGCTGTGATCCGTAAATGGCAACCGAGCGAGTGCGCCGTCGAGGAGCTGTTTTTTGCCTCAAATCAAAAGACGGCGATCACCGTTGCGCAAGCGCGTGGCGTGATCTTGTTGACTTTGGCTGATGAGAATGTGGCGATGAACGAATACACGCCTCTACAGGTCAAGCAGGCGCTTACCGGGCATGGGCGCGCTGACAAGAAACAAATGCAAGAAATGGTGCGCATGTTGCTCGGTCTCCATTCAATTCCAAAGCCCGATGACGCCGCCGACGCGCTGGCGATAGCATTGACGCATTTGCGTTGGCGCATGGATTACACCCGCGTACAAGAAGATCGGCGATACTCACAGTCTACGAGGACAAAACTATGATCGCTCGACTACGCGG
>CAZVQE010000244.1:0-4271 GCA_964628875.1 uncultured Anaerolineae bacterium | reverse complement strand
CGACGTAACGCACGTGCACACCCTCGCGCACAAATGCGCGCGTCTCGCACGTGTCAAACGTCGGGTGCAATAACAGCAAATGCACCTCGTGCCCCAATTTCACCAGCTCACGCGCAATCGGCAGCCAACGCCCACGCGGAGAGGCGTCATCGAGGCTCGACGTGCACAAAAATGCGATACGCATTTACTTGGTCGGCATGCGCCAGTTGCGATAGCGCCACAGCGTGCGGATATGACGCAGCGCGTCAGTTGGGCGGATTTTTTTGCCGGCGAGAATCGGGCGCCCGACATACGAGACGGGCGCTTCGATGATAGTATGACCCGAGCGCACGATCTTGGCGGTCAGCTCAGGGTCCACATCAAATCGGTCGTTGTCAATGCCGATGCGTTGCAATAGATCAGTGCGAAAAACTTTGTAGCATGTCTCCATGTCGGTCAGTCGTTGACCGTACATCACATTAAACAGCGTGGTCAAAAAGCGATTGCCAAGATAGTGGCTGAGCGTCATGCCCGTAGGCACAAATGTTTTTGAATTCACAAAACGTGAGCCATACACGGCGGTCGCGTTGCGCTCGCGGATCAATTCCACAATACGCACAAAGTCGGTCGGGTCATACTCAAGGTCGGCATCTTGGATGGCGATAAATGGCTCGGTCGCCAGCTCCATCGCACTGCGCAGCGCCGCACCTTTGCCGCGATTGACCTCATGAAATCGCGCGACGACGCGCTTTTGATCCATGAGGCTTTGCGCGATCTCGCGTGTGCCATCCGATGAGCAATCATCCACGACGATGATCTGGCGCACGACACTCACGCGCTCGAGACGATTGATGATTTCTTCGAGCGTGCCTTTTTCGTTGTAGACCGGCACGAGCGCGGACAGCGTGACCTTAGGCGCGGTGTTTTGAGATGTCATGAGCAACGTCATCAATGATACCAACCAGCGATTGCCACGACAGGCGTGAGCGTGTGTGCGCCATTGCGTTTTGCAAATCGGTTCTGCGCTCGCCGTCAAACAGACTTTGAATAGCAACAGCAAGCGCGCTCACGTCGCCCTTTGGCACCACAAATCCATTCACGCCATCTTGCACCACTTCGCCCAAGCCGCCGATATCACTGGCAATGATCGGCAACCCATAATGCACCGCCATCATGCCAACGCCACTCTGACTGCCACTGAGATAGGGCAACGCCAGCGCATCCGCCGCCGCAAAGTATGGCTCGATGTCTTCGTTTGAGATGTAGCGATTGTGAATCAACACGCGCGATTGCAAACCAAGCCGCTCAATCTGCGCGCGATAGGATTGCTCATCCTCCCAAAATTCACCAGCGACAACGAGCAACGGTGGTCGCTCCATTTTACCGAGCGCATCGAGCAAGGTCGGCAGTCCTTTGTATTTGCGCACAAATCCAAAAAACAACAAGACATCTTCATCCTGCGCGATGCCAAGCTGGGTGCGAGCCGCCTCGCGCGTCAGTCCCGTTTTTGGAAAGATGTCGTAGATCGGATGATGGCCGGCGCGCGCAGGTTTTGCGGAGAATGTGGCGCGCACGAGATCACATTCGCGCTGCGTCGTCGTCACGATGCCGTCGCTGTATCGTAGCGCGATCTTGGCAAAGTGCCATTCGTTGATGGTCGCATCAGGCTCATTGATCTGGTGGCAAAGTGTGATGACCGGTATGCGCGCCTGATGCGCCGCGCGCGTGACCACCAGCGACAGCGGCAACCAAAACGGCGTCCACCATTGCAGCAGTAGCGCGTCTGGTTTGTCTTGTTGAATCAGTTGTGCAACGCGCTGCCACGTGAGCGGATTCATTGAGTCAATGACGCGCTCACATTGCTCCTCGATACGCGATTCGCTCGGATCCGCCGATGTGTTGCCCGGAAAAAGCCACTGTGGGTATTGACGGCTATATGAGTAAAAGCGCACCTCATGTTGCTCACGCATCGCGCGCACAAGCGAAGTCGTAAAGTGTGCCAGCCCACCGCGATACGGGAAGGTTGGTCCAATAACGCAATATTTCACGCGCGGTGATTTTATACGGTCACCGCCGCGACTTCTCTCTGCCCTTCTTCGGTTTGTATTGCACGCTGCCCTTAGTGGTGGGCAGATCGTCGGACGCCACGTCATCGCCCATCTTGCGCATCTTCTCCCAGATCGGCGCATTCGCATCCACGCCAAGCGCATGTTGGCGCAGCTCCATGACTTGGTCGCGCAACATAGCCGCCTTTTCAAATTCGAGATTTTTCGCAGCTTCTTTCATTTGCACTTCGAGTGCAGCGATCACGTTTTGAGCTTCGGCTTTTGGAATCGAACTCAGGCGCGGCAAGGCTGGCACTTGCGGTTGCGATTGTCCGCGGCCCGCGCGCCGATTGTTGCGCGATTCACCCGCATACTCGCCCTGCTCCTCCTCGACACGCACGCGGTCGGTCAGATCACGGATGGCTTTGTAAATGGATTGCGGCTGAATGTTGTGCTCAGTGTTATACGCCACTTGCTTGGCGCGGCGGCGATTGGTCTCATCTATCGCGCGACGCATCGAGTCGGTGATGCGATCGGCATACATGATGGCTTTGCCATTGACATGCCGCGCGGCGCGACCAATCGTCTGAATCAACGAAGTGGTGCTACGCAAGAAGCCTTCTTTGTCAGCGTCGAGAATCGCCACCAGTGAAACCTCAGGCAAGTCGAGACCTTCGCGCAAGAGGTTGATGCCGACGACCACGTCATACTCGCCGAGCCGCAAATCGCGCAAGATTTCGACGCGTTCGACGGTCTCGATTTCGCTGTGCAAATACTGCACTTTGATGTTCAATTCCTGCAGATAGCTCGTCAGATCCTCAGACATGCGCTTGGTCAATGTGGTCACAAGCACGCGCTCGCCGCGCGCGATGCGTTGATTGATCTCGCCGATGAGATCATCCACCTGCCCTTTGACAGGCTTAATCTCGACGATAGGATCAATCAAGCCTGTCGGACGAATGACTTGCTCGGCGATTACAGGGCTATTCTTTGTTTCAAATTCGGTCGGCGTGGCGCTAACAAACACACACTGGCGGAATCGTCGCTCAAACTCATCCCACTTCAGAGGGCGGTTGTCCATCGCGCTCGGCAGACGAAAGCCATAATCCACCAACACTTGCTTGCGCGCCTGATCGCCGTTATACATGCCACGAATCTGCGGCACGCTGATGTGACTCTCGTCAATCATCAGCAAAAAGTCATCTGGAAAATAATCGAGTAGCGTCCACGGCGGCGAGCCGGGTTCGCGCCCATCTAGCAAGCGCGAGTAGTTTTCGATACCGGTCGTAAAGCCGACCTCTTTGAGCATCGCCACGTCATAGCGCACACGTTGCTCGATGCGTTGCGCCTCGAGCAATTTGTCGTTTTGTTTGAAGTAGGCGATGCGCTCGGTGAGTTCGCCTTCGATCTCGTGGATCGCGCGTTGCAACTTTTCTTGCGGCGTGACATAGTGTTTTGCGGGATACACCTCGATGCTCTCGAGGTCATTCAAAATCTCACCCGTCACCACATGAAACTCAGTCAGCCGCTCGACCTCGTCACCAAATAACTCAACGCGATAAGCGGTCTCTGCATACGCTGGAAAAATGTCCAGCGTGTCACCGCGCACACGAAACTTAGCGCGGGCAAAGGCAATGTCATTGCGCTCATACTGCATGCCAATCAACGTGCGCAAGATCAATTCGCGGCGGCGCGATTCACCGCGCGCTAGCTTTAGCACAAATCGGCCATAGTCCTCAGGATTGCCGATGCCATAGATGCACGAGACCGACGCGACGATGATGACATCGCGGCGGCTCATCAGCGAGCTGGTCGCCGCGAGACGCAATCGGTCGAGTTCGTCATTCACCTGCGTCTCTTTTTCGATATACAGATCGTGACGCGGCACATACGCCTCAGGCTGATAGTAGTCGTAGTAGCTGACAAAATACTCGACGGCGTTATCCGGAAAGAAGTCTTTGAACTCGGCGTAAAGCTGCGCGGCAAGTGTTTTGTTATGCGCCATAATGAGCGCAGGACGTTGCGTGCGCTCGATGACCTTTGCCATTGTGTAGGTCTTGCCCGTGCCGGTTGCGCCGAGCAGAGTGGAATAGCGATTTGCCGCATTGAGGCTGCGCACTAAATCCTCAATCGCGGTGGGTTGATCGCCCATCGGATGAAAAGGTGACTCGACGCGAAAATCTGGCATGGCAACGATTATAGAACGGGTGTTCTAAATTGACTCGAGCTATTCTTCGTAATAGAAAA